>DTUY01000251.1:0-408 GCA_012963885.1 Candidatus Poribacteria bacterium
CGTTAAGATAGTGGAGGATTCCTCATTGGTGGAGGCGAAGGAAAAAGTGAGTACTTAGCCAATGCACTAGTCGAATTACTGGAATCGCAAAACCAAACTCAGGCCGTTGAATTCGGCGAAGGGAAATCAGTGACGGTTGGAGATAAAACCGTGGAAATCTACAATGGCGAGAATTCTATTTCTATGCTGATTTCATGGAGCGCCAAAGTTAGCGAATTGTAATCTAGGCCCGTATCAAATTTTTTGGGAAATGAATACCAATATGAGACTTTTGGAGCTCTATCTGCAAAAATGTTTGTAAGTCAGGTTGTCCTAAATTTCAAGCCCCTGCAACCGTTCACCATTGTTTCCAACACGGTTTTGTGATCATCTGCAGGCATTATCTTCCGCCCTCTGTCTCAGGTATCC
>DTUY01000251.1:452-6440 GCA_012963885.1 Candidatus Poribacteria bacterium
GGTATCCTTATTTTTGGGAAGAGTGAGCACATCCGCTGGAGGAATGTGTGGTAACGATTAGTATATGGCAAGTAGGGCAGAAGAAAGCGATAAACTTTCAAGTTTGCACTGAGCCAAAACGTTGTATTTTGTTTTTAATTTATTCATTCTTAAAAGCCAAATCAACGATTTGGCGGTGTTTGTAAATAGTAATGAACTTGCGTAAACCACTAAGCGCCCTATTTGCTATATACTTTGTTGGGCAACGTTTTTCTTTTTTCATTTTATATCAGGCAGTTTAAGGGTCATTCCTTGTGCTAAAGTCAGCCTGTCTAAATGCCCCGATGTTTTATTATCTGTTGTTTTTATGTGCAAGTGCATGTTGGTCGTGTGGTGCGTGAAGATAGCGTGATGACTATTGGAGTAGAAACCGAGAATTTCAACGTCTTGGTCAGTCAGTATCCCGCGAAGTCCTGAGTTGATATGTTTCTCGTGTGAGTGTGCGGTGTCTCCTTTTTCCCAGTCAATTACGTGCCAGTCAATTGATTTTGCAATTCCTTCAATCAAGAAAGGGAATGGCTCGGCAGTGTTGATGCCTTTTGCTTTGGCAGTTTGCTCAATGTGCTTTTCCAAGTCCTCATAGGTTGAAACATTGTCGGGAATATTAAAGGATGTCCATTTGTCAACGGAGGCGTAAACCAACAAAGTCGCTTTGTGATTTATGGAATTGCTGATTGTCAGCTTTTGGTCCTCCACTGATGAGATAAATGGCTTGCTGTCAAGAATGAGGATTTCACCTTTCAAATTCTCTACTGCTCCAAGAGCGTAGAAGTGTTCGGTTTCCTGAAAGTGTGTTAAGTCAGCCTGAGAGGAAATGTCTCCCTTATGCATAATGTTTTTCAATGCTCCTTTATACTCCACTTTGAAAGTATCGCCTATGTCCAGGGTTGCTGCACAAGAGAATGCGGAAAAGATTGTCAGTGTCAGAGTGATGTGCTTCATGAGTGTATCGAGATGTGCTGAGTTGATGTATCTCCTGCAGGTGTATTCGCTGTCTCCGTTCTTCCTCTCAACCACATGAAATTCAAATAATGGTATGTGTTATGTACCTTAAGCGAGATTTTTATCGGACAATTACCTTCTTGGTAGTGCGGTTCCCTTCTGCAGTGGTTATGCTTAGAAACAACACTCCTTCTGGTAAAGACGTTAAGGTAAGCTGCCCGTTGGAAGGAACAGATTCATAACTCAAAACTTTTTCGCCAAGTAGGTTAACCAATTCCAAACGGATTGGCTCATTGACATCCAGTTGAATTGTTATTTCACTGTTGCTTGGATTAGGAAACACGGATATTTCGTGACTTGATATGTTTGTCTCAATTTCGGTTACGGTAGAATCAAAAACCACAAATTGCCCCATCATGCCACCGTCTTCATGAACAAGCATATGGCAATGGTACATGTAAGGTACAGTATCATTGGAAAAATCTTCAAATTTTGCAATAAACCGCACTGTTTCCTGAGGCTTTACGAGGACAACATCTTTCCGCCCTTGCTCATTGGCAGGCGGGGTGCTTCCGTCCCTGTCCAAAATATAAAACTGAACATCATGTATATGAAACGGATGGGAGATTCCTGATTGGTTGGTCAACTCCCATATTTCAGTATTGTTTAACGGAATGGTTTCGTTGATTACAGCCATATCAAAAGGGGCGCTGTTAATAAGGAATCCGTCATTCAATTGACCGGGCCCCATGGTTACCGGAGTAAAGGTCAAGGTTCTGGTTATGTTAGCGTTTGCTTCAGGTATTGGGGTTACCGTAACAAGCGATGCCGGAATTGAGGTAACTGGACTGCTTGTTGCAGGTTCGATTGTAAACTGAAGAACATCATAATCACTTCCGTTAAGCGGGTTAGGATCATAACCGGTTAAAGTGAGCATAGCCGCCATTCCCGGTATTGTTGCACCATATATACCGTTTGGGAACTCTGATGCAAAGCTTTTCAGAAAAATGGTCTGCCCGTTCATTCCTGTAAAGTCAATCAATATCTCGGCTCTTTCGCCCGGAGCGATGAGCAGGCGTGTTAAGGCAATTGGAGCAGCAAGCAAACCACCATCGGAAGCGATTTGATAGAATTGCTGACCATTACCAAGTCCGAGATTAAATACCCGTTGTGATGAACCGTTTAACAGCCTGAACCGAACCACTTGTGCCGGTGTATGCAACTCAGGGTCTAAGGTAGCGTTCACCATCACAACATCATCTGAGTTTGAGGGGACAACTATCTCATAAGCACCGTCAAAGTCTTTAGTTTGAATGATCAACGGAAAATCATCAATGCCATATTTTCTGGGTAGGAGTATCGCAGCCTCATCGCTGTCTCTCACCAAGAGCATTCCTGCAATGCCTTTTGAAACATGTAGGTTGGTTTTGCTGTGTAAATGAGGATGATACCAATAGGTAGCTGCTTTATCTAAAATGGTGAAAGACGGATTCCATATAGCGGACGGAGGAATCACGGTGTGCGGCCCTCCGTCATTTTCGGGGGCAACGTGTAAGCCGTGCCAGTGAATGGTAGTTGAATCGGCAAGTTGGTTGTTTACCGAAAAACTCACAAAATCCCCCTGATTGAGTAACAACGTAGGACCGAGCACACTGCCGTTGGCTCCCATAGTTGTCGTGTTTTGGCCGGAATAAAACTGGTGTGTTCCGTTTTGAAGGGTAAGGCTTATGCTGTTGCCGGTCAAAGTATCAGGAATCATTAAAGGATTTTGCGCAATCACAGAAGTTACTATAAGCGTGATCATAATCGTTGGAAGGAGTATGGCTTTTTTAATAGTCATATACATTAGTGATTACAGTTGTTAATACATGTCAGGATGTCCAAAACAGCATGTTCTGCTATTGAGTAATAAATTTTTTGTCCCTTTCGTCTCGCATTGAGAATCCCTTTACTCCTCATATCGTTAAGGTGATGTGAAATCAGGGCATGAGAAACTTCAAGTATCTCAGCCAACTCGCCAACATTCACCTCCTTAGATTGGTCAAGTATATCAATGATTGCAATACGTGTTGGTTGAACCACAGCTTTAAGCAGGTACGTAGCTTGCTCAAGCTTTTCTTGGTCAAAGCGCAAGGCTATTTCTGATGTATTCATATCGTTCTTTTCTAAAGAACAAATATACAAATGATTATTTGAATTATGGATGAACTAATAAATGTTGCCCAACGGTTCCGGCTATGAGCAGTGGCGCCTTACCTTCAAATACCTACCTAACGCACACAAACCCACCAAAGTTACCTTAAGCGCGGTTCCGCGCTATTGCGCCAAACCCATTGTTAGGCACAGCTTTGTTCCCACTCATCCCGCTCAATGCGATAGATATACACGTCTAACCCTAACCAATTTGTTTCTCTTTCCCGTATTAGTCCATTCTTTTCGGCCACCCTTTGTGATTTCACATTGCAGTTGCCAATGAGTGATATAATAGATTTCGTCAAATTGTTATTGAAAGCGTAATCAATAAAGAGTCTTGCCGCTTCAGGTGCGAAACCTTGGCCCCAATAATTATGTAAGATAAAATAACCAACTTCAATTTCAGAAACTCCGTCCACCTCCTTAGCTAAAAGTCCACATTGACCAATAAACTCATTGGTTTCTTGAAATAATATTGCCTGAAGCCCAAATCGATTATTTGTGTAGCGGTCCAATTGTTTGTCAATCCATTCTTTTGCTCTTTCTTCGGGATTAGTCAAATGAGAGGGGAGGAAATGCTCTACAGCTTCCTTGTGCTTGAAGAATCCAGCCCAGAATTGTACGTCACCTTCAGACAAAAACCGTGTGACGAGCCGTTCTGATTTTAAATTGTCAACGTACTGATGCGTCATTGATTTCACGTTGTGCCTAACGGTTCCGGCTAAACTGCGTTTTAATGCAGTTTAGGTTATGTTGGCGGTAGTTGTTTTTTTAGTCATTAATAAATTTGTCAAAGGCATCGTTGTAATAGATTGTAATTTCATCTCCCTTGGCAATAGCTGTTTTGGCGGCAAATGTTTGAATTTGGTTCGTGAAATCACGTCCTATTATTTGGGCATTCGGTTGACTGTTGTGGTTAAAAAAACTTCCTGCATCGCTTAAGCAGATCGCGTCATATTCATCTGTCCATGGAAATTGGAGCGTGGCCAACGCTTCAGGCAAGTTTGCGTTTACGTGAATCGGGACCATGTGGCTCTTCACTATTTCTTTTCCTTTAGCAATGTTTTGCGTTGCAAAAACGCCTTTTCCGTGGAGGTGAGATTGTTTTATGTTAACTAGATTACTCATGGTTTTTCTCGAGGAGTTTTTATAATATGGGTGGATGCTTTGGTTATTATTTGTTAAATCATTTAATTACCGCCAACGGTCCTGGCTATGAGAAGTGGCGTATAATAGGGCACCCCTATTCGGCTGTACCGCAATGTTTGTTTAATACCCCAAATTAGGCATTTCCACACCAACCGCCATTACTGATAGCCATTGTTAGCAATAGTGCGCCAACTCTAACGCTATGTTTCCAATTATATAGCTAGTCAGTGTTGACCTCAAACTTTTTGCAAGCGCCCGATTCATCAGTTTTAATGACTAGTGCTTTGGTTCTGAGGTCGCCAGAGCTTTTGGTTTCTCCAACTATGATAAAGCCTCCATCGGGGCATTGCTGCAAATCACTGCTTGCATTGAAATCGTCTCCTCCATAAGTGTTGACCCATAGTTGATCTCCTTCGAGGCTAATACTCATCAGATAGACGAAGAAGCTTTTACGGTCGCGATAAGTGCCAATTTTGCCCGTTATAACCAGATTACCCTCTGTGTCTTGCACTATTGAATTGCAGTCCACGTTATCATTAATGCCAAAGTACTTTTCCCAAATAACGCTTCCAAGCGAATCTGTCCGAATGACTAGAGCATCTGATCTCGGTGGAACTTTGTTCTTGTCATGTATATCGCCGCAAATTGCATATCCGCTATCCTTAAGTTGAATTACTTTCGTAAGTATTCGAACACCTTCTCCTTTGTACAGTCTTGTCCACATCTTGTTACCTAGCCTGTCGGTTTTAATCAAGACAATGTTCCTTTGTTTTGGATTTTTTGAATCGGCGAATCCACCGATTATAAAACCTTCATCAAATGTTTGCTGAATATACTCACCCTGTTCATATTCAGTTGTACCAAATTCTTTGACCCATTGTGTATTCCCTGAAGAGTCCGCTTTTACCAGGAAAATGTCTCTGGACCTACCTGCTGTTGACTTATCAATGGCACCAATCAATGCAAACCCTCCGTCAGATGTTGAAATTCCTGAGTTTCCAACATCGTCACCAAGGCTTCCGAACGTTTTTGACCATTGTTCATTCCCTTCTGAGTCCGTCTTAACCAGATAGAGATCGCCGTACATGCTGAAACTATCAGTAGAACCTGCGATTGCATAACCGCTATCAGAGGTTTGAGTAACCTTCAATCCCAAATCCCTTTTTTCACCTCCATACTTTTTTGACCAGATCACATTACCTTGTTTGTCTATTTTGGTGAGGGATACATTGGAGCTTTCTCCATCGTTACTCCATACATTCCCGGTCAAAATGTATCCTCCGTCAAAAGTTAAGGCAATAGAATTGCCAGTCAGATATTCTCCTGATTCAACAACCTTTTGAAAGGTGATTTGAGCAGTTGAGTCAAAGAGACCACAAACTGATAATACGATGATATGTAAAACTGTATGACGCATTATTGCTAACGGCACGTATTTGGGCAGTACCGCCTTACTTTTCTAGCACCACCGGCTAGGCACACGCACACTACAAGTTACGCAAATTATTGCTCACGCGGTATTGTGCCAAATACAATGTTATTAAATCGTAGCGGCGCCACAGCCCTCCGTATAGTCACTCGTTCAGGTCACGCGGGCACTGTTGGCACACAGCCCTTATCAGTCCAGCGACATAACATTGCTCAGAGTTCTGCTTAAGAGTCCAA
>DTUY01000252.1 GCA_012963885.1 Candidatus Poribacteria bacterium
TCGTGATAGAATGCCTAAGCTAGTCCCTTGATGCTCGAATTCGCGTAAGGGTACAGAGTTCACTCAACACCTGCACCATGCCTTGGAATTTAGATATAAATTGATTCTGCCAAACCCCCTGGGTTTTTTTGCAGAACTGGAGGTTGATGGAAGCTAGAATTGATGGATTTTGCTATGTCTGGTATGATGGGATTGTGGATCAACATGTACGTGTGAAACTCAACGGTTGCATATTTCTTACTACAATAAAAGGGTTAGCGATCCAACATGGTTCATGTGGAACCCCGGTTATCTGGTGTTCCGGCGCTAACTAGTCTAAGTTCTTCGGAACTACGTTACGGGCGAATATATAGGCGCCGTCGGATGCTTCACCAGTCCGACGCTCTTGCGGTACTTGATTAAACAGGCATACTGGGTTTGTTTGTTGGGTTATTATATCTGTTCAAGCGTAGAACTTCATCATCATTGGCAGTCAGAAATTAAATTCCCACTTTAAACCTATATAAAAATGGATAGCGTGACCAGACAGGATCAACTGCGGTATCTCAGTCAACAATCGAAAGTTAGTGTGCTGATTATCGGCGCTGGCATCAACGGCATTGCTGCATTTCGGGATTTAGCACTTCAGCGCGTTGATGTGTTGATGGTTGATAAAGGCGACTTCTGTTCCGGTACTAGTTCGGCTTCTTCTCACATGATACACGGTGGCATTCGCTATCTGGAGAATGGAGAGTTGAGACTGGTTCGTGAAGCTGTTCAGGAGCGGAATCGACTGCTCCAACTGGCACCACACTACGTTAAGCCTCTGCCAACCATGATCCCGATTTTCAACTGGCAGTCGGGGATCTGGAAAAGTGCTGCTAAATTTTTGGGTCTGAGCGGTCTTTTATCATTCCCGGCTGACCTCCGATTAGCCCAATCCGGGGGAAAGGGTCATCAACGTGGGGGAGTAATGGTTAAATTGGGTTTAATGCTCTATGAACTCTGGAATTCGCCTCCAATAGTGACGACGGCAAGGATGCCAAATCACCGTTTTCAGTTGAGGGCGTCTAGTTTGAAGCAATTTCCAGAACTGAGTCCAGATATTGTGGCAACGGCGATCTATTATGACGCGGTCGTGCTGTCTCCGGAGCGGTTGGCAGTTGAACTGGTTATAGAGACGGAGAGAATGAGTCAAAATGCAACCGCTATTAACTATCTCTCAGTGGTGGGAATGGCCGATTCTTCCAGCACGGTTATTCTACATGATGAAGTGAGTGGACAACAATTCCAGATCCAACCAGAATTGGTAATCAACGCTACCGGCCCCTGGATTGATTTGACTAACAGAAAGTTGAACCAACCAACCGATTTTATCGGTGGGAGCAAGGGGTCACATCTGGTTTTAGACCATCCGCAATTGAGGGTGGCCACTGGCGAACACGCGATCTTCTTTGAGAACGACGATGGCCGTGTCGTTCTGCTTTTGCCTTACTTTGATTATGTGATTGTTGGGACGACAGATATTCGGGTAGATCAACCGGAAGTCTACTGTACTCAAGAGGAGATCACTTACCTACTGGAAATGATCGGCCGTGTCTTTCCGCATATCGAGGTCAAGCCTTCCCAGATTCTGTACACATTTTCAGGTGTTAGACCTCTACCCACTGATAGCTCAAAGCAGTCGACGGGACAGATTAGCCGAGATCATCAAAATAAAATCGTCGAGCAAACCGAATATAGTTTTCCCATTTTCAATCTGGTGGGAGGGAAATGGACTACTTTTCGTGCCTTTGCTGAGCAGGTGACCAACCAAGCACTAAAGTTTTTGGGTCAAAGGCGTTGTTGTGATACCAGAGATTTAGTGATTGGTGGCGGGCAAGACTATCCCTTCACTGACTGGGAGCACTGGATAGCCACGGTAGCAGAAAACTACCAAGTGGATCCAAAAATAGTGAAAAAGTTGTTTGATCGGTATGGTACAGTTGCGAAAGCTGTCATTAAGCATATGTCGGAACCGCTTCTATCAAGGCCCAGCCAATGGGGTAAAAGTGAATTAAACGACTTGGACCCTGTTGACCAAACGAAGCCACTTAGCAATGCTGCTGATTATTATGTGGGGGAAGTACGTTTCATTGCCGAGCAAGAGAAAGTTGTTTTTGTAGAGGATTTTATTCGGCGCCGATCTAATCTGGCTATGTTGGGCCAAGATACTCCACAGTTGAGAGCCGAACTGACGGAGATTATGGCAGATTTGCTGTCTCCCTAGAACAGTGGGTCAAGTAGAATCGGGAAGCGTGTGGATGCTGAAGGTTGGAACCAGATACAAGCACTGCCAGATAATTCAGCATGCCGGCGGTTATAAGATGCGCGATTGGTGATGCTGTTGGTTTATAAAGGGACCCAACCTAGGGGTACCCCCGCTTTTTCAGCAAAGGCAAACGGTCAAATCAAGGGTGTTATGCTGAGATGCTTGGTGATACAGGTGCGTTCAGTTTCCATACTGCTAACGTTACAGTATGAATTCTTTTCTTGAATCACAAGTATCTTTGGGGGGAAGCAGATGAGGATGCTATTTAGTATTCTCGCTAGATTAGTGAGATGGGAAACGAAGAATTGAATTGGTCTTTTTTTAGTAATCATCTGGAGAGTGTCTGGTGAACGAAGATTTACTTGGGAAATGTCGGGCGTGTGGTCATCAGGTTAGTCGAAAGGCTCTGGAATGTCCTGAATGTCAAATCCACGAACCTGTAACGAATTGGACTTATGTAGTGATTCATCATTCGGCCTTGGTTGTGGGTATCATCATAATGGGCGTGTTTTTTAGACAGTGTATTTACCCCAATCTTTAAATGATAATATGCAGAATAAAAAGGGCCGTACAATCACTTTTCACGTTGACGGTGAGGTAGCCGAGAGTTGCAGGAAATGCTAATAACAATCGGGTGAATTGTTACCAAACTGTTATAAAAGGCTGAAAATCGGACTTGCGCTGGGTGGGGTATTTGCTCCGAGGTTCACTTTTATAGGTAAGCGAGCTTGATTGCGATAGAACTGCATCAAAGGCGGATTCTGGGCAATACCTCCGTGTATGTAGTGCCACGGCGATTACTGAAATCCGGCACGACGCTTCCTCAGTGGTGCAACCGGGAGATTATGTGGTCAGTTCCAAGGCGAATGCGGGGACGGCTGATATCAGCAATTTGTCTGGCACTAGTATCAGCCGAATCAGCCATGATGCTTCCGTCCAGCCGGGAAGCTATACTTTGAGTGTTATAGAGACTCAAGTAAGTGCAGACTCTGCACTTCAGTTTGATGGGAGCAATGATTATGTCAAGCTGCCCGACTTCAGTTCACTACAAGATATGTCCTTTTCTGGTTGGCTTAAGATAGATTCACGAAATTATTGGGAACGTATCTTTGATTTCGGTAGGGGAGGGAATGTGGAGGCAGAAAGGCCCATACGGAACAAAACCCTGGTTTTGCCAAACCAGTGAAGCGGTTGCGCCGACGTAATTTGGAAAACTAAAAAGCAAATGTTTTATCGCAAGGTTACACGGTATTTGTTTGACGGAAGATATGCCAATAGAAAATAAAAACCGTTCAATCCATAGTCTATTATGTTAATAGTGACTCGATAAGGAGAATGACTAATGGCTGAAAAGCTAGCAATAGTTGGTGGAGATAGAATAGTACCAGAGGATTTTATTAAGCCGTGGCCGTATCTGACAGAAGATGACAGGGAAGCTGTTCAAGCGGTTTTGGCTACTGAGAGGATCACAGAGCAGCAACGCATACAGGCCGAAGGATTGGCCCAGGAGTGGGCAAAATATATGGGCGTTAAATACTGTATTCCGGTCAATAGTGGAACTGCAGCCCTGCATATGTGCGTAGCTGGGGTCGGCATTGAGCCTGGTGACGAAGTGATTATTCCCGCCTTCACCTTTTGGGCGACGGCGGCAGCGGTGCTCCACCACAATGCCATCCCCGTTTTCGTCGATATCGATCCCAATACCTATTGTATTGACCCGGATCTTATTGAGGCTAAGATTACCGAACGAACCCGGGCAATTCTACCGGTTCACATCCATGGTATGCCAGCCGAGATGAACCGGATTTTGGAAATTGCCCAACGACACGATCTGAGTGTGATTGAGGATGTTGCTCAGGCGCACGGTGCCCAATACCACGGTCGGTTGTGCGGATCGTTTGGTGATGCAGCCGCATATAGCACACAGGCATCCAAAACTCTAAGCAGCGGCTGTCAAGGAGGGCTATTTACTACTGATGATGAATTGATCCATCAAAGGGCCGGCCTGCTCCAGTATTTCGGCGAGATCGTTGTTCCCGGTCAGGAACGTGAGTCTCAGGAGTATAACGCCTACGGTTTAGGGTGGATGTATCGTGGGGATATGTTTAGTCAAGCCTTGATCCGTAGCCAACTGAAGCGGTTGGACCAAAACAACATGCTTCGGGTGGAAAATTGTCGTTTTCTGACCCAACATTTAAGTCAGATACCGGGTCTTGAAACCCCTCTGGTTCCTGAAGAGTGCAATCCCGTCTACTACAATTATGTGATCGGTTTTGATCCCAAAGCCTTGGGGTTGAATATATCTGCCGGCGAATTGCGGCAGAAGGTACAAGCTACCTTACGAGCCGAAGGTGTACCGACCGGCCAATGGCAGCGACTGCCTGTACCCTCTCAGGAGATTTTCCAGAATAGAATTGGATATGGGAAAGGTTGCCCATGGCAATGTACGAATTCGACCGTTGAATACAATTTAAACGACTATCCCTGCGCAACTGATTTTATTGCTTCCCACTGCTATGTGTTCGATGTCAATCCACCCAACGATCAAGGGTTGATGTCCCTCTACGTCGAGGCCTTTCATAAGGTTATGGATAATCTCGATCTTGTCCTCGACGCCGAGCTAAACTGATTCCCAACCTGAGCCCCGCTGGAGCACTATTTTCCGGTTCAATCGGAGCGGGGACGCTGAGCCGGTTTGTCTCACTCTACGAGTTGTCAACTCGTTGGGGAAGTAACCTATAAAGATGTCAAACATTCAGAAACAAGCACTGGAGAAGTTGGTGCGGTTGCGGGTGTGGCCATCTGTGATGTCGATATCAAAGGGCTATTAATTGATTGAAAGAACATAATTACGACGGGTGCTTGGTGATTGAGTGCGTCAGCATTGACGCAATAAAGAAAAGCGTTAAATATTTCCTGCCGATTGTCTAATCAGAAGAAAGTCAGAGAGGAATTGGAATGGTATTCTACTTGGTTGCCAATTCTGGGTAGTAAGTTGGTGGCTCATTTCTAAATCTGTATCTACATAAAATTAAGGATGATGTCAATTTTGACAGTCTCCAGAACTTGAGGAGGAACATACTATGTAGCCTGTCGCCTTTAGTTTTCTCTCGTCGGGGTCATTTTTGCTGGTGTAGTCTTTTGAAGCATCACCGCCGGTTGCTGACGAGACTGAAACAGGTACGTCAACAGCATCAAAAAATTTCCGCGGGGGGGCTTGCGCCTTGGATATTACGCCGAAGCAGTTTCCCGTAGTTGTCAGTGGTGGTTTCTTGGAGAGTACCGCAAGTGAGGTGAACGAGCCGCTACATGCCCGGGCTCTGGTGCTCGACGATGGCCAAAATCGGATTGCCGTCTGCGTGGTTGATACTCTGGTGATGGCTTGCAAACTTATAGACCAAGCAAAACACACAGCTTCGCAGACGACCGGCATTCCTACGAGCCATATGCTCATAGCTGTTACGCACACTCATTCTGCGCCATCGGTGATGGGCGCGTTGGGTACTGGGATAGAGGAAGATTATGCTCGATTGCTCCCCGATTTGATAGCGCAAAGCATCGCGCAGGCGGTGGTAAATTTGCGTCCGGCACAGATTGGTTTTAAGATGGTGGAGGATTTTCAGCATACTAACTGCCACCGCTGGATACGGCGTCCTGACCACATTGGGCTGGACCCGTTTGGTCAGGAAACAGTCCGAGCAATGATGCACCCGGGCTATCAGAACCCCGATTATATTGGTCCTGCTGGACCCAAGGATGCCGATTTATCTATCTTGGCGGTACAACCCCTTGATGGTTGCCCGCTAGCTTTGTTGGCTAACTATTCAATGCACTATTTTGGTGCTCAACCGGTTTCGGCTGACTACTTCGGTCTTTTCGCTTGGAAGCTAGCAGCTCCGCTTAAGACCGCTAACCTTGAACCACCCTTTGTGGGTATAATGTCGCAAGGAACTAGTGGTGACTTGCATTGGATGGACTATAGCGAACCGCAAAAACCGATTGATATCGGTACCTATACTGATCAAATAGTCGAAGTGGTTTATCAAGCTTGGCAACAAATTAATTATCGGGATTGGTTGCCCTATGCACGAACAACACTGGGTAGCGTTATCATAGTTCTTTCCCTCT
>DTUY01000253.1 GCA_012963885.1 Candidatus Poribacteria bacterium
TGATTTCGATGAGTCCCAAACTTCGAAATTCAAATCCAAAGCCAGATAATCGTTATTTCGAAATGCATGAACGTGAAAGGATCCGTGCTGACGTGATTCATAAGTTTCTAGATAATTATACTTGTCAACTTAAGTTTGTTATGGAAACACCGGAAGATTTAGAAGAGATTCAACGCTTGCAATTAGAAATTAGTATCCCAGACGAGGCAATTGTATTGATGCCACAGGGAATAAGTGCAGAGGAAATACAATCCAAGCAAGAATGGATCATCGAACTTTGCAAACAACACCGGTACCGATATTCGCCGAGGGTTCACGTTGATGTGTGGGGAAATCAACGTGGAGTTTAAAAGAAAAATTACCTGCAAGAGACTTGATCCAATTAGCAACCACACCTAGGCCAGGGGGCACAAAAAGCCGCTGTCCTAAGGGACGAACCAGAAACTATAATTTACCCGAATAAATTATGTCTTTCGCGTACCAGTGCAGCAACGGTTTAAATACTAGGGTTGTTAATCATCTCTTGATAACTAGGAACACAAGTTGGTTTTTAATTTTCGGCATTAATGACTAAATTAACAGGAAACTGATATGTCAAGTGCAACTGTAATGTTGTCCGGCGGACAAGATTCTACAACCTGTTTATATTGGGCTTTAAAAGAATTCAATCATGTAGACGCAATTGGTTTTGATTACGGGCAAAAGCACCTGATTGAGCTGGAAGCAGCACAGGAAATTTGCCATAATCTGAGTATCAGTTATACTGTCATTGATCTAAAGGGTGTTTTTGTCAATTCCTCATTGGTTGACTCTCAGCAAGATGTCTCTGCACAACATACTATTAATCCAGACCTACCATCTTCTTTTACTGCCGGACGTAACGCCGTTTTTTTGAGCGTCACAGCTGGCTTAGCTTACAATAAGAAAATCAATAATATCGTGACGGGTGTTTGTCAAACCGACTACTCTGGCTATCCTGACTGCCGCCGAGTTTTCATCGATTCCATAGAGAAATCGATGAGTTTGGCATTGGACTCTGAGATCAAGATCCATACGCCATTAATGTATTTAACCAAAGCTGAAACCTGGAAGATGGCCAAAGATCTTGGTTGCCTTGAAATTATCATCCATCAAACACATACTGATTATAATGGTAACCGTACCGATTTTAATGAGTGGGGATATGGTGCTCTGGACAATCCTGCCAGTCAGCTCCGGGCAAAAGGGTATCAAGAAGCCAAAGCTAAAGGGTGGATATAATCACTTTGTGAAACCAAGTTTTGTGAAAACCTAAAATGTATTGTAAGCATACTAAGGGTTAGCTCTATGATGGCCATTTGCCTGTTCTGGTGTTAGGTACTAACCCATCTGTCTACATCAAGCTGCATCCTTTAGGATAGTGAGATGCAGTGCTACGCCGTTTTGGAAACTGTTCTTTTGCGCGGGAAAATTATCCGACGTAATCACATTTCACCCAATGTCTTATTGTCTTCTAATCCAAAAATATTCATTAGTAGTAATAATGGAGAAGTCAAGATGAACACCAATACTCTTCTAAGTACCGATTTGA
>DTUY01000254.1 GCA_012963885.1 Candidatus Poribacteria bacterium
CCACCGCCCTCATCCCTGCATTTAACTCGCATGACCAGATCGTCATGGGTTTCGATGTCGGAGAAGAGAACAAAGGAACCTTGACCGATGGCTGGGCTGTTACTTTCCCACCATCCATCTTTTATTTTCCAATCTCCTTTTTTAATTTCCCACAGCTCTTTTGTTAAGCGGGCATCTTTGAAATCATCCTTTAACGTATCAGCTGTAGCTAAGGAAGCAATGAGAAAAGTAAATGAACTAACAAACGCAAAAGTGGCAACAAGAGTAAATCGTCTCATTAGAATATTAAACTCCTTTATTTGCAGCGGTTTGATGAATTTTGAAAGTTACAATTGACAGTAGGGGTCAGCCGTTCAGATTTTATTTTACCAAAAAGGTGGGAAAAAGGATCGAGATAATGTCCGATAAAGCTAAGTATCAGCATTTTTGAAGCACGGAAGCCTGTAAACAGAAGAAATATGCATTTTAGTTATGACTTAAGTACAGGTCCAAACAAACGCTACATATCAGATAAAAGAGTCATAAGTCGGTCTGAAACAACGATCACATGCATATTTTCTCAGGATTCATTACGTCATATTAACATCACTACAAGGCATCTAAAGTTACCCATGCAGTTTTCTGGTTTATTCGGAGTCGTTCGACAATCTCCCTACTCCTAATGCTCGCTTATGCCGAGGAGCAGTTGATTCAAGCGTTGCAAGGAAAGGACAACAGTGAATAATATGCACACTTGTCCTCAAGGAATCGCACAGCTATTCTTGAAATTCTCACGGAAACTAAGGTGGGGTTTCGGAGCAAGGTAAATGCCTTGAATCAGAAGGATCCTTAGAACAAATTTCTGGTTACATTAGCCCTTTGTATTCATTTTCCAAATCCCGAGTGAAAGAGATAACACGATCAACTGCAACTTGCGCTTCACTACGATCGGATTGTGATAATGCTGTGTCCTCGATTGATTTCTGAAGATCTGGAATCCACTTTGTTTTTAAGTGGTCAAGTTGATAGGCAAAGTCAGGATCGGCCGTTTCGCTCACAAAATACTCGATCACGCCAAGTAAACCATATTTTCGGTTCATGTCCATGTCTTCCAATTCTGCATTCATCTGCAAGACAAGGTTTCGACTTCGTGCTTGGCGTTTCTCAGCGACATCTTTAGCTGAATTGGTTAGAAGATTTTCAACAAAACTATCTTTGGAGTCGACGAACCGTGGGAGGCCTTGGACGTAGCTTTCTAGTTCGAACTTGCCGTTTCGCTGAATGGCGAAATGCGCGTGAATATGAATATTTCGGAAAAAACCAGTGTAACCAACATTCGGATCCATCGTATCAGCATCATATAGAATCTGATTTTCGATATTCTTGTACAAAACGTCAAAGTCCTCGCTGGTCATATTCATCGGTTTTAAATGGGCAAAAACAATTGACCGAACAGCTTCGATAAAATCTGCGTCAAAACCGTAATCGACAAGGATTTTTTCGGTGATCACAGCACCAGAGTCGTGGTGCACGGTGCTGTACAGGTCGTAATCATCGTATAAGCGAGTGACAATATTTTCACGTACAGGCTTCAGTTTTTCATTAAGCCAGAAACCTTGTTCACTAGTGACACGATTTCCATCAGCATCAGTCAAAATCTCGCCATCATATCTTTTGGTAATGTCGTGTAGAGTCCCAGCAACTTCAAGTTTTTTGACATCACCACCTTCACGCCTGCCAAGTTCCATACCCATTGCACGCACACGCTTGGTATGATTCCAGGTATAGTGACGCCACTGGAAACCGACACGATTATGATCCCAAAGTTTGTAGGTGTCGGTAACTAAATCTTCCAGTTCTTTCGATACTTTTGAATAGTCCATAAATTCCTCGTTGGTTTACATGGACGGCAACTTTTGTGACGTCCTGTTGATTATGCAAGATTTTACCTTGAGCCTAGTAAGAGTTGACGTAGAAGCAACTTGGGGAATTCGTATCAAAATATCCTGATGTACAAAATTTCTTATTGAAGTGTGAACTTATGATTTCAGATTCACTAAGCTACCAATTTTTGTCGCTTTCAACTCAGGCGGCATTATAGTTGATTTTGCCGTATAGATCAATAAAAATTACGGAGGTTTAGCAAAATGCTGGCAGCTCCATATTGATGAACGTACGAAACGTGAACCCTACGGTTTATTCTCCCACCGGTAATAAATAACATGCTGCTTCCTGATCATTTCTGACAAGAAGATATGGTCCTGAAAGTGCTGGATTATTCCAAGTTCTGCCGTCAAGAGCTGCAAATCTCGATAACTCCTTGTGTGCAGTAGGGTCGGCACCAACTAACACAATTTCTCCTGATTCTGCTTGAATTAGAAGTAGATTATTTACCAGTATTATCTGTCCATGTCCGTAGCGTCCTCGCTTCCATTTACGTTGACCGTTAGTCAAGTCAAGACACACAAGAATGCCATCATCAAGACCATAGATGTAGCCTTCATGATGGACAACGTTGGTAAACTTGGCTTTTAGATGGTGGGTTTCCCAAATCAAGGAAACTTGAAATTTTTCTGCGTTTTTATCTTGATGGATCTGAAATAACTTACAACCGATACCATATCCAGTGGAAACAAAGAGTTGGTTTTCAGGTAATGGTAGAGGTTGAGCAACATGTTGTGTTTGCTTCGGCCAAGATTGTCGCCAAATAATTTGCCCGTTAAGTGGATTATGAGAAACAATGTAACCGCGATTAAAAATAAGAATCTGAGGTACATCCACAAAATTGGTTATTATTGGTGAACTGTAACCGGCTCGACCAGTGCCTGCATGCCAAATGGGGTCTCCCGTATCTTTATGATAAGCAACTAGAGATTTCTCCAGGCGCCCCCCGGCACTGACCACGACCATGTTATCAAGAACTAAAGGTGAGCAACTTATTCCCCATTCATTAACCTCAGAATTATTATCATTCACAATATTTTTTGACCATACACATTCACCAGTCAACAGATCTAAGCAGTTCAGAGTTCCAGTTGCGCCTAGTGTGTATACATAGTCCTTGACAATTGTCGGTGTTGCACGAGGTCCAACACCCCCAGGTTCCTTTTCATACCGGGTGTTATCACTATGCCTCCACTTTATTTGACCAGACCTCAGATTGTAACAGACCACCATTTCCTTTTTACCATGCTGCTCCTGAGTAACCGCCAAATTCCCAAAAATGGCGAAAGCTGACCAGCCTGCGCCTACGGGTTGTTGCCACATGAGCCGCGGTGGGTGTTTCGACCAATCATGCACCAATCCTATCCCGCTTAGGGTCGCATTGCGATTCGGCCCAAGAAATTGTGGATAGTCGTTAGATGAAAGCCATGATGCTTCATCCATTTTTCCTGGATTAGTGTTGGCCCGTGTCAATGACTCGCCAGCCCTCTTAGACCAACTCCATTCCAGTATTGGGATCAAGTCTCCCGTGAACCCTTTAATCCGAAACAGGGCAATTGAAAGCAGGATGACACAAAGGACTGTTCCCAGAGACAAGAGCCGGATCTTCCATCGTAACCGAGAGAAAAATAGTAACCAAATAAAGAGCAGTAAAAGTGAAATGCCAAGAACACTTATACTTCGCAGGATTTGATTTTGACGATCTAGACCGTCAAACAGCCAGATCCAAATAATTGTGAGAATGGTCAGTAAGAAAATCAGGACAACAGGCCATAAGCGGATAGGTTTTCCAGTTGGATTGTTTAGTAAAAGCATTATGGCATTTTTTGTGGAACCTGGCTTTTGATAGCTTCAATCGCTTTAGCCGCCAGTTTGGTTGCTCTTAGGCCTTCACCTACTTTGGCTGCGTCCGTGGGATCTGTGCCTGATCCCACCCAACCAATAAGAGCTTCCATTTGACCAACATAACCGTGAGCAGCACTACTGTTACGAAATCCTATGGGTAAGTCGTTCATAGTGAATGTCTGAGGTTCAATCCCCCAAAACTTGATTTGCGGGATATTATAGTATCCCGAAAGGGTAGCGGTTTTGTCACCACCAAAAAGCTCGTAGAACCCTTTTCCAACCAGGGCAGGTGAGCCAAAATCTCCGATTATAACACTGGCTACGCATCCGCTAGCAAAACGAATGGTCGAGACAACGCTATCGGTGATTTCTGGTATCTTAGGGTGTGTAAAGTTGCCGCCTTCGGCATAGATGCTGATCGGTTCAGATCCAGCTAACCAGCAGACAGCGTCAAGTAGATGACAACCTTGTGACAACACATTTCCCCCACCCTCGATTGGATCGTTGGCCCAACTATCATCTCCCCACCTTGGGTCTACCATTTGCCCCACAATCACCAGTGGATTTGGAACCGACTGTTTCAGTTTTTTCATAAACGGGGAGAATCTGGCTTGGAACCCGACCATTAATTTTACACCCATATGCTTGACAGTCGATTCTATCTGTTCGCATTCTTTAATTGTCAGTGCCAATGGTTTCTCGACAAAAATATCTTTATCAGCTTCAGCAGCTTGAATAGCGAAAGGAAGGTGTAGATGATGGTGAGTACAGATGAGTATCAGATCTATTTTTTCGTCATTAAATAAATCCTGTGGATTTGGGGTGCAGTATTTCCCTCCAGCTTCTTGTTTTAACCGTTTCGCTGCATCTAAGTTGACATCAGCTAATGCACGTAAATTGGCTCCTTCAATTTCGACCAAATTCCGAGCATGTTGACTTCCCATTAAACCACAACCGATTAAGCCTACTTCAACTTTATCAGACATGATATATCCTTATTGAAATTAGGATTTAGTTGATCCTTAGATCCGGAACCAAAACGATTTCTCCGCCCTTTTGGGCAGAAAGATGAGCACATATGCCGGGTACGGTATAATCCATTGCTCGATACACATCGATTGCAGGAGTTGTGTTGTTAAGTATTGATTTAATGAATTCTGAGGCCACCCGATTCTCAGCAGTGCCGTGTGCGGCCGCATTACTTTGGTAAAACTTCATTTCCTGATCCGATTTGGTTGCTTGATAATATCCGCTGACCGGATCATTGTATTGCCTTTGACTTTCAAGGACGCCGTTGGCACCGTAGATAATATACCAGTGAAATGCCGGATGTCTTTCAATTGAAAATCCACAAAGAATTTTGATAGTTACCTCATTTGCTGTTCTGAAAAGCCCAACTTCTAGATCTATAGCGCCAATGTCCGGTGCCACGTTGCTTCCACTGGAAAGGCCCGTTGCACTGACACATCGGTCATCAGTTATGAAAAGCAGAGGTCCTAGACTATGTGTGCAGTACTGAATCGGTGGCCAACTGGCACGCCAGGTTAATGTACCATCGGTACCTTTCATCAGTTGGCGGCAGTCGTGAACGTATTCAGCCTCAGCATAGATGATTTTTCCCAGATCATTGTCTGCAACTGTTGACTTCCAAGAGAGATGCATATCGCTATAACAACTGTTTTCGGCCAGCATATAATTTTTCCAGATTTATTAACGGCTTCTACAATCTGCTGGCATTCGCCAATTGTAGTAGCAACCGGAACCTCACACAGAACGTGCTTACCACTTCCAAGTGCCAGAACAGTTTGTTCTGCATGGCAGGCAGGAGGCGTACAGACGACAATGGCATCAAGGTTCATAGCCAAGAGATCACCAAAATCGGTGAACTTTTCGTCCGCGGAAAATTCCTCTAGAAGCGACTGATCTATGTCACATAACGCAACAACATCAGATCTATTATCCTGAGAGAAGATATTTATCCATGTTCTACCGCGTCTTAAACCGGCAATGCCTATTCTAAGTTTCATAAGATAGGATTATAATAATTTCTCTATTGTCTGTATCATGGCTTTTATGTAACGAAGCAATACTACCATACCTTAGATAAGGCTAGGTAGCATCACCGATAATTCGAGGTGAATAATCTGGTGTCATGGCACTGATAAATTTGACCTCTCTGTAAGCACATATGTAGCAATCGAATCAACGTCTACCTTTATCAATAAAGACTCGTCAAATTTTTGGGAATTTACCTTATGCTGTTTCGGAAGTGAACATCAAAATTCTGTTCAGGCCACCAAAGTAATAGATGGTCCAGGTCCATTTCTGTCTCCTGGCAAAATCCGAATCCGTTGCTAAGGAGGAGGTATTGTTACAATCAGCCATTTCATGGTTTGATGATTTAATAGTCTACCGGCACCTCGCATCCTCTACTCAGGTGGATTATCTGGATAGATTACTAATTTAACATTGAACTGTTCTTCCGTCGGCAGAACTTTCTCCAAGAAAACCGGTCAATCGCTCCCACATTTCTTCTCCGTTGATCTCTCCAGTTTCTGTTACCAAGGCATCTTTTAACACTCCGGCGGTCAAAA
>DTUY01000255.1:0-8917 GCA_012963885.1 Candidatus Poribacteria bacterium
AAGCCTTGAGTCTTGACAGAGATCAGCTCATCAGGTTTGCTACCATTAAATCCCGTATCTGCTCCCCAAGGTAAAAAGTGGAATTTGTTGGTATCCGGATTAAGATAAATAAAGAAGTTGTTTTTGTTACCAGAATATCCATCCCATAAACCAAGCAAACCTTCCATTGCCCAAAAGGTGTAGAAGGAATCCAGATCGACCAATTCCCCAATGGCTTGCTCGGTATTTCCATCCTCACTTTCGAGTACCTTGATAAGTTGCTTGATCTTTTTCCTCCCCCGATTGTCCTTGCCTGACTTATATTCGAAGCTGCCTTCCCAACCTGGATAAAAATCTACATATGGCCCCCCGTACAAGGTGCCATTATCGTTTCCAAACACGCGTTTGAGGAATGGTTTGCGAACTGTTTCTACATGCGAATAGATACCAAGGCTTGTCCCATTGACTGTCACCTCGGCATAGGCACACCGAGGTGCGGGTGAGTCAGCAGCATTGAATAGGGCATAACCCATGAATTGGCTAACCAAGCTTTTATCCTGTTTGTTGTTATTAAAGGTCAGGTTAGTTAGGCCATCAATTTGGCCTTTTTTGTCGGTATGATTCAGTTTAATCTTGAGTGAGGGGCGGCTAGTACTTTGCGAGCCAATGAAACCTTTTTTGCGAAGTCCAACCTGAGGGAATTTGACCCCATCGATGGTAACGTTGGCATCGACATATGTGTAGGGCGCTTCGATCGGCTTAAATTTTCGACTTTCGTGCAGTGTCGGTATAAAATCCCGTGACTGATATCGAATGGTATCCCAGTCTTTTTCAGCAACAGTGATTTGTACCTCTAGCACTCGGTCATTAGGAAAAACATCATCCGAGGTTAGTTCCTTAGCTGCCAGAATGTTGAGGGCGACTATATAACACAGGCTTATTGCTAATCCTTTACGTAGATGCATTCACGCGTCTCCATACTCAGTAAACGCGCCTTTAAACAAATCCCTGGCGCACTTGCCTCCTAGTTACATAATCATCTTATTAACTTATTTATCTATCGTACAATACCAAGTAGGTTTTAAGGATGCTACTCTGCACCCTGGTAAACTTCTTCTCGAACCAGCGAAGTATCTGCTTGATTTACTTTGACATGCTCTGCACAAATCCTCTCCAAAATTATCTAGATCCAATTATATGTTCCGAAGTCAGGTAGCTCCGTCAAAGACATCGTGAGTATAGATTGCAACCATTGTCTCAATACTGTTCTGGTTGGGCAGGGACGTAGCACCCAAGCATCATTATGATTACGAAATCCTGTCTCCATGAACTTAAAATGTGCTTGAATTCCTGTGGAATCTAAATAGTGCTTGGTATCAGCTAATCCAATTCGTTGGCTATCTGTTGTCTCATGGCAGATGAACTGAGGCTGATTCTTCAATCGATTCAGACGAGTTAATGCCGAAGGCCGATCATTTGCGGGGTAACTCCATGTTTCTATCACTCCATCGTAATGGCTATATGGGATAAAAGCCGCCCACAGTGTGGAAATCTCGTCATCGTACAGTCCCAGATAATTGCAAGCGATAGCTCCACGTGAAAATCCAGTGAGAACCACCGCATTAGGGTTCCCACTATAATTCTGGCAAACCCACGGTACTGCATTTTTACAATAATCCAAGGTTGGTTCAACATGGTAGTCAGGTTTATTTCCCCACCATTGAGTTACATTAGCCGTACCGAGATTATTTAAATAGGGTAAACAAAGCCAGATAAAGTTACGCCCAGCAGAAATACCGAAACCGAGTTTACTATCTTCAGTATGACCACTACTAATATCGCCATACTTATTCTGGTAAGGTCCGTTACCAGCAAACTCAACCAGAAGCGGATATTTTCTATCAGAACTCCAATTAGAAGGTAAGTAAAGCGTATGATAAACATGAGTGTCCCGATATTCTGGAATGGTTTGTCGAACTCGTTTGCCAAGTGCAGGCTGTCCAGAAATCATTGGCGGAACGATCAAATCCGATTCGACTGAACGAATATCAGGCGCTTCGTTGGTAATATCCATAAAGTGCTAATGTTGTTAGCGGCTAACTTCTACTGGAACAGGCGGCAATATTATATTAGGAAATTTGTTATCTCAATTGGTAGAGAGGGAATGTCCCCGCGCAAACATTTTTCAGGAGGATATACCTATCAATTTGATTCTGACAGAACTTTACGTCTATGAATCGGAGATGACTAGTGATTTTAAGGGGACATCTTTATCTTGAGGAAGATAATAGCTCAATGCGTTGTCAACAACGCCCAGTAATTGCTTCTGAACCGGATTGCATTGATCGATGATTTCCTTCGGCATTACTATATAATCCATCGGTTTGACCCAGCGATAAGCATAACCGACAAAGATGGTTTTTCTTGGTTTTCCAGACCAATTATGACCAATACCATGCCAAGTTCGCTGCTCAAAAACGAAGGCATCTCCAGCTTTGACATTCATAGATATCATCCCTCTTGCACCTCCTGTTTCCGGATCAGTTGGAGGAGTGCCGTTCATTCTGTTACTACCCGGTACGAGAACAGTCGCACCGGATGAGGTGTCGGTTTGATCGCTGATAGCATAGGCTATCTTGAGCATAATCCGGGGATGTGGTTCCTGCATTTCACGAGCTGATGTCCCGCCATCACGGTGAATCCCAATTTTATTTTTTACTTCATTCGATGGTTCTTCTTCCAACGAAGGTAAGACAATAAGATGGGAAGTGATCATCTGTACATTCCAGTTGAGAATCTGCCAGGCAAAAGGAGCAGATCGAGGACAATCAAGCAATTGCAAGAACGCTTGATGGTGAACCAAGCAATTTCGCAGGTTCAGTTTGCCATTGCCTTCCAGATGATTGGCCTGTTTGTCACGTTCGTAAATTTCGTCAACTGCGGCATTTAATTCTGCTACTACGTCTGCTGGAACTGCATCTTTGATGACCAGATATCCATTGCTTTCAAAGAAGTTGCGCTGATCAGGGGTCATGGTGACATAACTGTTTTGATTGGAGCTTTCCATGGCTGTTACCTGTTAGATTATATGCTCTTATAGTTTTTTTTACAGAATGCTGAATTGATATTCAACTTGATTTTTCATCCAACGGAAGCGGAGTTCTCCTAATTTCCTCATTTAATTGATAATGCTGATGTACGCTGGTATGGGAGCCAGGAACAATCCGCAGGCATCCATTCTGGGCGATCGATGTTCCAAGGCTGAACCATGTTGAGACATTGATTTTAGGATTCATATGACAATAATTTCGATCTTGGTGCCAAGGTATGTAACGCTGGATTATACTAGAAATGCATCGCCCAAAATATGAGATTCTGTCCCGGAATTTCAGTCATACAATCAATAACTTGGGGATGTGTGGCCAGATCATAAGCTCAACGGTACTTGAGGTGCCAACCAGATTAGGTTAACATCGGTTGTTGGAACGGGATGGGTCTTGTCCAATGGTTTAAAAAACTCCAGATAATATTGCGGTGCTTCTACTGGAGACAAAATTTGAACTGGTCCAGTGTATCCTAGTTGGCGATATTGTTGTACAGAAAAGTTCATTTGAGAACCAGAATTTTCAACATTGATCAGATAGCGATTGAATTTTCTTGGACAAACTTAGTTCATTTTATCAGCATGGGCAATATTCTTACATTTATTTGAGTGACTTAATCATCCCCCAAATTGTAGTGAGTTTGCCGGACGCTTCAAGCATAGCAGGTTCTTCCTTTACCTGTTGAATTTGGTCTCCATTTAAGGCATGCTTGTAGATTCGAACTTCGTCGATAATGCCTGGAAAGTGGTCAGTTGGTCTGCCATAGTCGTCACCACCAATCCATAAATCAAGATCCGACGGAGCTATACCCCCTCCATATTTTTTTTCACCCTCCAGTTTACCATTGACATAGATACGAAGAGATTTCCCATCATAGGTTCCTGCAAAATGATACCATTGATCAACTTTCCAGTCTGAGGTTTTTGATTCGACAAAATCATTATTCGGCTTGACCAAGAGGTCGATCGTATTCGGATCACCAAAATCGAACATAACGAAAATCGAATTATTTTTTGACATCATTCTGCGTTGAGTTATAACTGCCTTTGGCATGAACCAAGCCATAATTGTCAGATTCTTGGTAAGATCCAGAGTAGGATGATCTTTAACTACAATATGATCATCCTTACCATCGAATTCAAGCGCCTTGCCAAACTTACCATCTACCCATTTGGGTTCGCCCTCAATCTTACCATGGTTATTATTGCCTGAAGCGTCCTTTGGAGATCCCTTTCCTTCGTCAAATGGCCAATACCCAACCAATTGATTCTCAAGAGCAAAGGCAAAGGACAGTGACATTGATACTACTGCAGAAGTAACCATAAAAGCCTTTAAAAACTTCATCGATATTTCCTTGTTATTTTGTTGTAGAGTGGTTTATTTGACGCGGCGTAAGCTGTGTAATTATAATATCAATTCATTATACAAGGGAAGAAATATCTTGATCTCACTGTTAAGTTCCTTTAGGATAGTGGCATCAGGACGAAGTTTATGTATATGAGTCGATGTCATTAGATCAACAAAGATGTTAATTGATATTCAGACATTAATTCTTTCAAGGCATGTATGTGTCTTATCCTGTTAGCCTACCAGAAGGATCCGCGGTATCCACTTGTCCTATGTGCCAATAGGGATGAATTGTATGATCGACCAACAGCTGGCGCGAGTTTCTGGTCAGAAAATCCAGGAGTATTAGCTGGCAAAGATTTGAATCACCATGGAACCTGGTTGGGAATTACCAAGACTGGAAGGTGGTCGGCACTCTCTAACTATAGAGAACCGGGTAAGACCAAAACCGGGTCAATCTCCCGAGGTGTTTTAGCCCAAAATTTCTTGATTGGCGCTGAATTGCCAGAAGAATACGCAGAAATGGTACAATGCCGGGCTGATCAGTTCAATGGATTCAATTTGCTTGTTGGGGACCCAACCCAAGTGGTTTACATCTCCAACCGTGTGGAAGGCTATCAGATTTTAACACCAGGTTTATATGGCATCAGTAACCATTTGTTGAATACTCCTTGGCATAAGGTTACTTGGGGCAAACAGGTTCTCGATTCTGTGTTAAAGGCCAATCCAGTAAAGGTTTCGGCGCTTCTCTCAATTCTGAATGATCAAACACCGGCTGAAATTAATAACTTGCCGGATACTGGTTTAACACCGGAATTAGAGCAGTTATTATCGCCTATATTTATTAAGGCTGATAACTATGGCACTCGTTCTTCAACAGTGATTCAGATTGATGCCAACGAAGAAGTGACTTTTGTTGAGCGTGCTTTTTGTCATAAAGATGGTTCTTATCAGGATCGCCAATATCAGTTTAGAATTTCAAAATAGCATATCATCCTCACTAAAAAATTAAAAGGAGATTAAATTGCCATTTGTATCAAGTACTAAATTACCCAAAATTGAATTGTTCCCTGGCGCCATGAGCAGTATCATCGCTGGTGAACAGATTATGTTTTCTTTTTTGGAAATGGAAGAAGGCAGTCAAGTACCCGCACACAGTCATCCGCACGAACAAGCTGGACTGGTACTGGAAGGGAAACTGCAATTCAAAATTGGAACAGAAGAAAAAGTCATGGGTCCGGGAGATGCCTTCATCGTACCCGCCAACATGGTACATTCAGGAACTGCATTAGAGGGCCCAGTCAAAGTATTAGACGCTTTCAGTCCCTTGAGAGAAGATTATTTAGAAAGTTACAATAAATATACCCAGATTTCTGGAAACACAATTTGGGATTAATTATTCTAACCGTGAAACACTGAAACTGTCAGCTATTGAGTATGCTACTGTGAATCTGTAGAATACTATTTACGCTCAACAGGATATAAATAGCGATCTGGTAGATGAGAACCATGGGAATTCAAGCATATAGATTGACCAACGAGCAATTGAACTATTATGGTGAAAATGGGTTTCTGGTAATTGACCCTGTGTTTGATGAGAAAGAGTTAATTGAACTTCGGCTGGCAGCGGATGAATTACTGGTCAAGTCAGGTCCTATTGTAAATAGTAATCCGCGTCTTGAAATTGAGCCTGAAACTTACCTGGACGAACTGGTAGTCAGAAAGATTGAACCCATCATAGATGTTGTCCCAGCATTAAAGACATTGGCCAATGACGCACGACTGATGGTACCTGCCGCTCAGATATTCGGAGAACCTGCTATCCTATTTGAGGACAAATTAAATTATAAACCTCCGTATGTTGGTTCTGCCTACCCTTTGCACCAGGATTATTCGTATTGGCAAGAGTATACGGATCAGCTAATTACCGTTGTCCTGTATCTTGATGAAGCCACAGTTAAAAATGGGTGCCTGCGTTTCGTTCCGGGTAGTCATAAGCAAAGATTGATGGAACGTCAAAGTGGATCGGCACACTCTATCGAGATGGAAGATCCAGGTATTGCAGTCAACGCTCCCGGTAAAGCTGGTAGCTTGGTGCTTTTTAGTTGCTACACAGCTCATCATTCTTACCCCAATACTTCTAAAAAAGGGCGTCGAACTTTACTTTTAACCTATAATTCTACTTCAGACGGAGATACCTATCCAGTCTACAAGGGCAAGCATGCCCAGCGATGTCAAGAATGGCTCAAATCGAATAGTAACTGATATCCTGTTTTTCTAATAGATACGATTAGAATTTGGTTTTGACAGTACATATGGGCTGTGATATAATCCAAAAGAAGTTCAGAACGCATGTGAAAATTCCATTGGGGTAAGACATCATGAGGTCGTCACAAGAATTCATTGAAGAGGCACGAAAAGAGATCCCAGAGGTAACCGTCAGTGACGTGGAGCAGATGCTTAATACCGATCAAGATTTTATTCTGCTTGACGTGCGAGATAACGATGAATATCGTGCAGGTTACATTCCTTCATCCACCTATGTCAGTCGTGGAATGCTTGAGTTTGAGATAGAGGATTATGTGACTGAACGTGATAAACCGATTGTTGTTTACTGTGCGGGAGGATTTCGATCACTTCTGGCTGCTCAAGTGCTGAAGCGGATGGGATACACTGACACAACCTCCATGTCCGGGGGGTTTCGAGCATGGTCGAATGCTGGCAATCAAGTCGACAAGCCGATGCAGATGACACCAGATCAACTTGAACGGTACAGCCGTCATTTTATGTTGCAAGAAGTTGGTGAAGAGGGGCAGGCTAAGTTACTGAACTCAAAGGTTCTCTTGACTGGGGCAGGGGGACTCGGATCTCCTGCAGCAGTATATCTTGCCGCTTCTGGTGTTGGAACCATTGGTATTGTTGACTCCGACATTGTTGACCGGAGCAATCTCCAACGTCAGATACTCCACCATACCGGTGATGTTGACAAATCCAAAGTGCAATCCTCAGTAGAGACCATCAATTCGATGAATCCGGATATCAACGTTGTACCCCACTTGTTGAGGCTGGATGAAAGTAATGTGATGGAGATCTTTGAACAGTATGATCTCATCCTAGACGGCACAGACAATTTTGCCACTCGTTATTTGATTAATGATGCTGCTGTTCTGTTGAATAAAACAGTTGTCCATGGTAGCATTTTTCAATTTGAGGGACAGCTAACGGTCTTCGATCCCACTCAAGGACCTTGCTATCGATGTATGTTCCCGATACCACCACCACCAGGCCTAGTACCTAGCTGAAACGAGGCTGGAGTTCTGGGCGTGCTCCCGGGCGTAATTGGCGTTATGATGGCGACAGAAGCAATTAAAATCCTGCTGGATATCGGTAAACCTTTAATCGGGCGTCTGCTTGTCTATGATTCTCTGGCAATGCGGTTTCGAGAGTTTAATATCAATCGCAGCAAGGATTGGCTGATAGGACAACCACATCCGGTAATTGAGGCGCTCTTACCTGATTATGAGGCTTATGCTGATATGGATCATCCTGCTGAGGATGCCGCCGACTAGCGAAATGGAAACTTTCGCAGAGATCGACCTTTCTGCGATTCAAACCAACGTAAAAGCAATTAGATCCTACATCGATCCGGCCAAGGTTATCGCTGTTATCAAAGCTGATGCCTATGGTCATGGTGCTATACCGGTTGCCCGAACCTTAGCTGATGATGTAATGATGTTCGCGGTGGCTACGGTTGATGAAGCCATTGAGCTTCGTCAAGCCGAAATTCACCATCCTATCCTCATCCTTTACAACGTCCTTCCCCACTTGATTGAAAAAGCGGTTATCCGAAAAATTACGCTTACGGTATCAGAAGCCGAACTGCCAAAGGCACTTTCCCAAATCGCACAGCGGAAAAATCGAGATATTAAAATTCATGTTAATATAAACACCGGCATGAACCAAGATGGAGTCCAATGCAATCAAGCTGTTGGTTTTCTGCAATGGCTGAATACTCTTCCAGGTATTATGGTTGAGGGAGTCTTCACCCATTTCGCAACAGCGGATAAGATAACTAATACTGAATTGGATCAACAACTTTGCCGATTCAATTCGGTTATTGACAAGCTGGGTAGGCTAAATCTCCTGCCAGTCATTGTTCATGCAGCTAATAGTTCTGCTATGCTAAAACGTAAGGACACACATTTTGACGCTGTACGCATCGGCTTAACTCTGTTCGGTCTTAATCCACTTGTGGGAACTCAGGATTTTCTGCCACTCCAATCTGCTCTGGAATGGAAAACCCGGGTCATATCGACTAAGGAGATTGGTGTTGGTGAAGGGATAAGTTATGGTTTTACTTATAGGGCTGAAAAACCAATTCACATTGCCACGGCTAGAATAGGGTACGCGGATGGGTACTCAAGGTTGCTTTCAAACACTGGCATAGCGTTGATTGGAGGAAAAACCCGTAAGCTAGCCGGGCAGGT
>DTUY01000255.1:9017-10116 GCA_012963885.1 Candidatus Poribacteria bacterium
GCCCCTTTGCATGGGAGTTCTTTTCGTAACTTTCCGTCACCATAGATTTTAATCTCTTTACCGTCGAACGTGCCAGTACAATGATGCCATTGTTTGTCAATTGTTATGGGACCACCAATTGCCTCATCGTCACATTCGTCAGGCCAATCGTTAGCTTGCAACAGGATTCCACCGCCATACTCAGGCAATAGGTTATACTCCCCTACCTGCCAAGCGGGTTCTTTTTCTACGCCGCTCTGGACATCGCCAGAAGCTCTCATCAATTTTGACCAAAACATAATCGTCATCTTGTTAGTGAGATCAAGACTGTCGTGATCTTTAACTTCTAACCAGTTGCCTATTCCTAGTTCAATGCAACCGCCATGTTTACCGGCTGCAGCCCAAGCTGTCTTCTTGCGAAATTCGGCTTTATGACCAAATTGCGATAGATCTTCAGCTACTTTCCCCGATTGTTCTTCGAAGGGTAGATAAAGAACTATTGTTGGGTCAATACCGGCTTGAAGAAGCACAGGGATTAGGCAGAAACACATGATGATAGTTAGAATAAGGAAGTTTGATTTCATTGCCTTCTCCTTTTTATTGATTAGGAGTTACAAGAAGATATTTTACCGGATCTCTCTTGTAAATCAGGTTAAGTGAATTACAAGCTGGATTTGATAATGGCCCAAGTGGTAGTCACTTTATCGGCAGGGGAAACAGAAAGATTGTGTTTGGGATTCTTCATATCTTCCACAATTTCTTCTTCTGTTAAGGGACGATTATACATTTTAATTTCATCCAGAAATCCTTCTGTCCAACGGCCTGACCCCCCTCTGCAACCGATAAAGAGATCTCCGCTACCTTTACTCAGTTTGCCCTTGCAGGGCATTTCACCAACCTCTTCGCCGTCAAGATAGATTCGTATCATCTTGCCATCCCAAGTTCCAGCAACATGGTGCCATGTTTTATCAATAATGCCTGGCCCAATTAGGTCGTCATTACAGGCGTCTGGCAGCTCCATCATTTGGAGAAGGATACCCCCATTATATTCGGCCAGCAAATTGTATTCCCCTGCTTGCCATGCTGGCTCTTTTTCAATACCACCTTGACAACATTCGCC
>DTUY01000255.1:10216-36530 GCA_012963885.1 Candidatus Poribacteria bacterium
TAGAGAACTATTGTGGGGTCAATGACGGCTTGAAGAAGCGCAGGTGTTAGGCAGAAGCATGCGATGATAGCAAGAATAATAGGATTTGGTGTCATCATTTTCCTCGTTATTAATAATCAAGAGAGGCACGTTTTATTATGCCTCTCTTGATTATCAAATGACTAAACTACAGACTGGATCGAATGTCCGCCCAAGAGGTCGTTACTTTACCAGCCGGTGACACAGCTGTTGGGTTTTCCATATCTTTGTTTATTTCCGCTGATGACAGGGCTCGATTATAAACTTTAATTTCATCGAGAGATCCCAACACCCAACGTGCTGTTCCTCCTCTGGAACCAACGTAAGCCGCACCATTCCCAACCTTCAATTTACCGACACACGGTAGTTCTTTCTTTACTTCTCCATCTATATAGACCTTGATAACTTTTCCGTCCCAAGTTCCGGCAATGGAGTGCCATTTTTCGTCTAGAACGTTGGTTGGAGTAACTGCTGTATCAGCACATGCCGCGGGTAAATCCTTGGCTTGCAACAGAACTCCCCCGCCGTATTCAGGACATAGATTGTATTCTCCATCCTGCCAGGCTGGTTGTTTCTCAATACCGCTCTGCGTGCCGCCTCCTTTGGATACTTTTGTCCACATGCTGATTGTCATGGCAGTTGTCAGGTCAAGGCTATCGCTATCAGCGATCTCACAGAAAGCGTTGGCCCCGAATTTCATTCCGCCGCCAAACTTACCTTCTCCCCATTTGGCACCTGTGACCTTGGCATCATTTCCATATGATGAGTGATCTTTGACAGTATCGCCCGACCCTTCATCAAAGGACAAATGAAGTACTAAAGATTTGTCAGCTGCATGCATTATCGAAGCGAGAAACACAAAACAAATGATTGTGACAATGGACATTGCCAATCTCATGATTGTCTCCTTATAATGTTAAGTAATTCTAATTAAATATTAATTTTGCATGGGTTTCATGCCAATACTGTTCATTATATCACTCTGTCATATATGTGACAATAAATATTTCCCTATCTGGATCAAAGTTGCAGGATCATGATTAATACAATGGATATCTTTAGACCAGATGGCTATTTCAATTTTGTTGTTGGCAATAGTCTTTGAGCGTGTTTTCCAAACGGACATTGGCTGGGACATATCCCAAAATCAAACCGTCAATGGCTTTACTTCGATCAGCAATCACGCCCGTGGACTCTTCCGAAGTAATTCCTTTCGACAGTAGCAAGTAAAAAGTATCCTTTTTCAGTCCTTGTGTGGTGAAGAAATTGCCTTGTCCTTTGGCGATAATGATGTCTGCATCGAGTAACGCGTTAGCAAATTCTGAGGTGGACTGGTTTAAATTTGTACCGATAGTTGCGGATCCAGAGGCAATAAAAGTGACATGTCCATATCGCATCTGATCTCGCAGTTTCTGGAATTCTGGGGATCTTGAAATTTCATGAAGGTCTGCCAACGTAGTATCGTTACTGGCAGGCTCTTGTTTTCCAACTACAACAACCTGGTGCCCCAATTCTGCCAGTTGTTCGATGAACCACATATCAAAAATGGATTCACCATCATTGTCGATTAACCAGACCAATCGTTTGGGAGACGCTTCAATTACGTATTCCTGAAACTGACTGAAGCAATTGATCGAAAAATCGGATGATAATGCAACCAGTAAAGATTCTTCAAAATATCTCGGGTTATGACTCAGGTTATTGACGACTCTGGTGTTACTGTAATCAATTAGGTTTCCAGCAATGACCAATTTTAACCTTTCAATCCAATCCAGATCCTGATCTTGAAATTGATGAATTAATAGATACGCTGTTTGTCTGGCTGCCAGCTTTTCTTTGCGGTACGGATCTTGTTTGCCAGTACTGAGTTTAACCATCTCAAAGATAGCTCCCCAGATTTCTTCTGCCGTGAACTGATCTGTAATGTATGTACCGTCAGATTGCTCCAGATCTAACAAATCCACAACTGCTTGGACAGCAATCTGACAAAGATCAGGATTTTGGATGGAGCGGGCAATCAACTCATTTTCCGAGTGTGAACGGACATGATCGCGAAGTTTCTTCCAATCAGGCAGATGTTTCTTTTCACCAAAAGCAAAAATACCCGGTTTATAATCGGAATCGACTAATAGATCAAACCACCAATTCTTAGGTTTAACAGGTACACCAAGCACTCGCTCCTTCAGTGAAATTTGCGGTGGGATAACCGTGCCAAACGCCTGAATTGAGCGCAAATCGACTGCATGTCCAACTTTTACACAATTGAACTTACTGTCCTCAATCTGGCTTTGCACTGCTAGGCCAAAAATTGGTTCTGTGATTGATGAACCAACGGGATTAGCCTCAAAAATTGTGTCATTTGCTACGACATTTTTCAATCCAACTAAGTCTCCAACAACGCAGTTTCCTGTCAACACAACATTTTCCAAGCGGCAATAATCGCCAATGATTACATTTTGATCTAGATGCACCTTTCCAATCAGGTGGCAACCGCTACCAATCTGGATAATGTTATTCTCCAATGTAATCTGTGCTGAAGGATCTACACGAACTCCCTGCTGGGCTAATTGTTGCCGTCTTGCTTCGTAAATCATATTTTCTCCTATCAGTACATTCGACCAGCGGTTCACTCCTGAAACAATTTTATTGCGGTAAATGTGCGCGTTCGTTGACAAACCATCCTCGTAAAATAGACGAACGAGATCGACATGATGAAACTCGGTTCCGTTTTTGTGCGGTTTCAGCCTGTCCATTCGTTCAATCATGGCTTGGCGGCGGATTAAGGTGATCCCGGTGTTCGTATAGGCATTCCCCTGTTCCAAATTCTCCCGCATGTGGGATTGTTCAGCCTGAGTCATGTCATACCATTCTGTGGTACCGCAAAATCTTCCATCTGCATCAAAAAAGAGGCCACCTTTGTCTACTACGGTTTCTGGTGCTTTTGCGCACAATGTTACATCCGCCTGAGCGATAAAGTGTGATACTAGCGTCTGTATGAACATGGCTTGATTGAGAAATGGTTCATCTCCGAAGGAAACACCGACAAATTCAGACGTGGAGTTCTTAATTTCGGTTAACGCTGCACGTAACGCGCCGCCAGTACCATCGGGTTCCGGTTGGACACAGGTAATTGCATTGGTTCCTAGCCGCAGATCAATTTCCGTTTGGTCAAACTGACTGAATCGTTCTGCCATCTGTGGATTGATGACTACTATATGTGGGCGTGTTCCAAGTAAGTATCGGCGGGACAGTTGAAGAACATTCTCTGTACCGATCCATATATCGAGGTTCTTATTAAGTCGTGATGACGGATCAATGCGAGTGCCGATTCCAGCGGCAAGCACCACCCATTGTGGATCAATCAAACGGTATAGATCTGTAGTTGGTAAATTCTCAAGGGCGCTAAGGAATTTCGCAATCCGTTTTTCGGCTTCAATCTCGTCGTTAATACCGATGGACATAGCCAAGTCACAACCAAGAATTTTCTCAACAGATGTACGTAAATCTTGCATAAGTCCTGTTGTTTGAGTTCGATGTACAAAAGAGGTAAATCTAAGCCAATTATCGCACATTTCTGCCAACCCTTCAAGGAATCAGAATGCCTTGCAAAGAGAAAGGTTTTTTCATATACTTTTCGCAGATTAAACTATTCTCTCGTTGGAGGCATAGATGTTAACCAACAGTCAAATCCAAGAATTCCGGACAAAAGGGTTCTTACTCGGTCAAAAGATATTAACTGATGAAGAAGTTGATGAGCTACGGCAAGAACTTGATCGTGTCATAACTGATGGAAATGATGAGTCCAAGCCACAACCTGTGCGAATTGTCAATTTATCTGGCAAACCAGATGCACCGGTATGGCAGATAGTTAACATTTGGGAAGCCAGCCATGCATATCATCGACTGATGAAAAATCAAACCATTGTGGAGGAAATCGCTCAATTAATGGACGCGGAGGAACTACGGGTATGGCATGACCAAATCCAATACAAACCTTCTGAAGTAGGCGGAGTAAACATGTGGCATCAGGACTCCCCATATTGGCCGATTCTAACCCCTAAAACAACACAGATGTCTGCCTGGATTGCGCTAGATGATGCCAATAAAGAGAATGGTTGTATGAGCATGGTTGAAGGGTCGCATCTCTGGGGGAATCAAATCAATTTTATTCATACTTTTGGGAGTTTTGAAAACACTCCGGAAAAATTTGAGGAACATGATATCAAAATCTCGTTGTGTGCCGTTCCAAAGGGATATGTACATTATCATCATGCGTTAACGTGGCATGGATCACATGCAAATAACAGCAATCAGAAACGTCGTGCTATTGCCATCCATTACATGACGGAAGAAACGGTTTATGATGAAACTCGTGATCATGTAATGAAACCGTTTGTTGAGAATGTAGCCCATAATGAAAAACTAACAGGTGAAAGTTTCCCACTTGCCTGGTCAAAGTAACCTATACTCCCAAGGCGTCGATTTTGGCACGCAGATTATTGGTTGTTACACTGAGACTTTCAATAAAGTTGATTCAACCAATAATGTCGCCATCCGCCTGGGAAAAGAATTCAAACCTGAAGGGACTCTCGTTATAGCTGAAGATCAAACAGTTGGACGAGGCAGGCATTCCAGAACATGGTATTCGGCACCAGGATTAAATATCTTAGCAACGGTGATTTTGCGACACTGGCTACTTAAAAGTCAGATTGGGTTGCCCTGTTTAATTGGTGCTGTGGCAGTTGCGGATGCGATTCGTGAGTGCACAGGATTATCCACAGAAATCAAATGGCCGAATGATGTGCAGGTAAATGGAAGGAAAGTTGCAGGTTTATTAGCTGAATTGGAATATGACCATAGGCGACAACCTTTTCTGGTCCTTGGGTTTGGTGTAAACGTAAACGTTGAAAGTTTCCCAATAGGTCTTCGGCAAACGGCAACCTCTCTGCAAATCGAAAGTGGCGAAACATGGTGTAGAATTACGTTATTAGGAGCAATTCTGCGATGGATCGAGAAATATTACTTTGATTTGAAAAACAGTCAAACGGGGCCTCTCATCGAAAGGAGCAATCAATTGTGTTCCATTCTTGGTCGGAAAATTGAGATACAAACGGCTGAAAAAACCTTTAGTGGCATTGCTGAGGGAATCGAAAAGGACGGCGGATTGTTGTTGTTGCTAAATCAAGAATCAAAAAATAGGCGGAAATTCCTGATTGGAGAAGTGGTGAGAACGAGTAGATGAAAAAGCGGTTCAGCCTATTATTTGCAATAGTTCTTGTTTGGGTGGTTAGTATTGGATGTAGTGATTCTGAACTAGAGGAAAACTCCGAGAAAAACCCAGTTAGAGTTAGTGATGGTAATATCGATATTGTTGGAACTTGGCAACTGGTTGATTACGAACCCAACGACTTCGAAAAATTACCAGAGATGATTTTGGTAACCAAATCGGATCTCAGTTGGTCGGTAACTGCCATAATCCATTCTGTTGCCTTTGGAAAATTGATTGTGCGTGCAACAGGGAATTACGAAGTCAGTGGCAACAAAATTATGGGTGAAACAATTGAAGCTTCAGTAAATACTGGGAAGATTAAAACGGAAATCCCAATGATAGGAACAGAAGTTTTTCGTGGGGAATCGGTCGTAAAAATAGAGGACGGCCACTTAATTATTATTTACGATGATGGAGATATCGCAAGATACAAAAAGACCGGGTGAAAATTTATTTCACCCGGTCTTTTATACCACAAATATCCTGTGTTGTTTTGTCTTTAGTACCTCATAGGCGGTGGCTGCATTTCGCGAATCCCACGATGATGGAAATAGGGGAATTCAAACGAAGCTAGTTGAAAACGTCCTGCAGGCTGGTCTGGCGGCGGTGCTTTTTCGATTAGAATTTTTTGGATCACGCTTTTCCCATTCATTTTAACTTGTCGAAACGCGGCGAAACCCGCCATCGTACCTGGTTCACCATCCTTCATTTCACTGACACCATCTTCCATACGTGCCATTTGTTTCTCCAGCAGAATTTCTTTCGCTTGTACTAACCCATTCTTCACAGCCAAGCCACCGACTCGACTCATCATTGTTAGGCGTTCTTTTAGATCCTTAAAATTCATACCGGAATAGAAATTATCGTTGGAGTCTTCGATACTCCATTTTCGAACGTTAAAAAGGAGTTTGCTATTCCGATGATTGGCAATTTCTATATAAAAGACGTCAGTTTTATCGCCCTGATGCAGAGCTTCCGACTGATAAAAGACGGAAGTTGCATTTCCTCGATTAAACTTTCGATTGAGGTCCGCATCACGCCAGTAAGTGACGGTAAGCGTTATGCCATCCCTTATCATTGTATATTTTGGCTTTCTTAAGTTATCTCGACCAAGTGTAAGAATGGCCATTTTACTGGCAGCCGTATCACTTTCATACTTTTCCAGAGCGATTTCCATAACCTTATCATGTTGCTCTGGAGTGAGTTCGAAAGCTAGCGCGGCTTCCTCCGGACTTGCGTTGGGATCTACCTCGTTCTTTTCAACAAAGAAGACACAGTTGTTTTCGTCCTTTAGTAATCCTTCTAACGTTTCACCAAGAGCCGACTCATCAATTTCGCCGGATTCATTCATTGGCGGTACCACTGCTACCATGCCTTTGGGCAAACCACTTGGAACACCCAGTTTACCTGGCACATTTGGTTGAAGTGGTGGTAAATGTCGCAAGGACGTTCCTCCTGTACAACCTGCCATGAGTAGAATTAGCGTAAACAAGCCAACTGCTGTTGGAATCCAATTGTAGATATGCCGTTTTTTCATCTTATCTCTCCACTAATATATAACCTGGTTATCTCAGTATAGCACAAGCGTTTTATTTTTTCAAACGTAAAAAATCAGGGTGGTTTTAATTGTTTACAGCTGTGTTTTTAAATCATTGACCGCCTTGCAATGCCGGAAATGTACATTCTTTGGTGTTGCTTCGTAACCTTTCCAGGCATAGGGGTCTACCCCCGAAACCGGGATAACACCACGGCGGTCGGCATTGGCGGGTCTTTCCCCCTCTTTAATGCTCCAAGGTAAGAGCGACCACGCGTTGCAATAGTGGTTTACCAACACCCTCCGATATGTCTGCCCTCGATTCTTGCGTGAGCGATGAAGCAAGTAACCATTGAAGAAGACAACAGTCCCTGCTTTTACCTCAACTGGCACCTCAAGCGTTTCATCAAAACCGTAGCTTTCCAGGTCTGCCGAATCAAATTCTTCCGGATTATCATGAGGTTTTTGCGAATAAAGATATCCCATTCGGTGTGAGCCGGGAATTACCCAAAGGCAACCGTTTTCAACTGTGGCGTCATCCATAGCAATCCAACCTCCTATCAGGGACCGGTCACGTGTCGGGATATATATTTCGTCTTGATGCCACGATTGGCCTTGAAAGCCGGATGGTTTCACAAATAACATTGACTGCATACATTTAACGCTACCATCCCAAAATGGAATGTGCGCGGCAGTAATTTGACTTAACACGCCGCAAAGTTCAGGGTGTTTTACATATTTTTTCATGACTGGACTGATGAAGTGGGGTTGGTGAATACATAAAATACTCGCTAAAATTTGATCGTCGCTTAGGTTTTCAGAAACCGGTTGAACCGCCTCACACGGATATCCACCACGCGCAATATGGACAGTATCTTCACGCAATTCTTCGATTTCATCCGACTCAATTAGGTTTGGTACAGCGATATATCCGTTTTCGATAAAGAACTGAACTTGATTGTCTGAAAGGCTTTTGGGAACATCAATCCTTTTATCACATGATATTTCTGTCATGGCTTTTCATTCCTAGTAGGTTGCTAAACGAGTTTATACTTGGACAGAAGTTCCTTTAATTCGAGTTTGTGACTTGTTCCTAGTGGTAGGAGCGGACTTGTCGTCTTATCACTGCAGATCCCAATTAATTCCATGCACGCTTTAAGACAACTGATTTGTGCTCCATAAGAGTAAAGTTTCCCTAGATCTAAGAGCTCTTTGTTGATACGATCTACCTCGTCGATCTGACAACCTTTGGCTGCATTATATAGATTAACTGCTCGCTTCGGATCAACATTGGATATTGAAATAATCGCTCCATCTGCACCAAACGTTATGGCCGCACCTGCCATTGTGTGGGAACCAAGCAGAATCGAGAAATTCTGATCATGTCCCAAGTATGCATGTAGTTTCATAAAAGTGGTCCAGTCTCCAGTACTGTCTTTGATAGCAACAATGTTCCCATATTTATCTGCTAGATCCCGAACCGTTTCTGGCTGAATTTCGGTTTTAACCATCACCGGAATATTATAAATGCAAACTGGCAAATCACTGTCTTGGGCAATCGTTCCGTAGAAACTCTTAATGTCATTTTCACCGGTTGATGGATAATAATACGGTGGAGTCGCGGCAACGGCTGAGACATCAAATTGTTGTGCAACATGTATGTTCTTGATAACCTGTTTTGTACTCGGTCCCATTACTCCACAGATAATTGGAATTCGACCGTTGACAGCATTAACTGCGGTTTCTATCGCTCTGCGACGTTGGTCCATTGTTAGTGCAACTGATTCTCCTGAACTGCCAAGCAAAAATAGACCGTGAATTCCGTGATCTATTAGGCGATTGATGTGGGCGACAAAGCTAATTTCGTCAACATGCTCATTTTCATCAAGAGGCGTAATCGTTGGTGTAAAGACACCTTGAAATTTCATCGCTATTTCCTGACTGATTCTGTAACTGTCATGATTTTCCTAATATCTTTATAAATTTGGATTACAGTTTCTTATTTAGACTGATCCTAATTAAATCTCTTTGTTTTTCGACCACAACCGTATGAATTATAGCAAAATTTACTTTATGATGTCAATTAACCATCTTCCAATTCTGAGGATATAAGATCCTGATATTTTTTTGTCAAATTGAAAACGATAACCGACCATATGCTAGCAAAAATCATGGCAATGATAGAGAAGGTTGTATTAGCTAAACCAAGAAGCACTATTAGAGAAGCACTTCCACTCTTTGCAGCCCGATATCCAAAAGAATCGATAATTTGCTTAGCCCGATAACGAGCATCGAAGGGTAAAGGGATATAAAAGATTTCCTTGCCACCTCGAAAAATCGAATAGTCAAGGGCTTTGAAGAGAAGGAATGCTGTAGATGCACTCCATAGAGATGGTGTAATAGTGAGTATACCGCAAGTGATAAGATGTATAACTGGAATACTCAAATGCACAATTCGGATTGGTGCGAGTCTCAGCAACAACGGTGTAGCAATGAACTGCAAAACTGCCGCGACTATCCCGAGTGTTCCATAAAAGTTGCCCAAAAATGCTGTTCGTGCGTCTTTGAAAGGGTTGGCAACTTCGACCAATCCCTTGAATCTAAGATCTAGCACGGTAGAGACAATTTGTGTTGTCACAACCAGCAAAGCGACCAAAATCAAGTATCGGGATCGGAAAAAGATTCTTAGTCCAGTATGGCCAAATTTCCCCCCCTGCTCTACCTCCGAAGGTTTGGGCTCTCCTGTTAATGCATAGGCAACAGAAGAGCATATGGCGGCAGGCAACAAAGATCCAGCTGTAAAAAGTAACAGTGTCTCGGATCCTAACGGTGTTGCAACTTGTCCTACAAGAAAGCCCCCAGCAATTGATCCCAAAGAAGCCAAACCGCAAAAAGGACCGTTAACATAACGTGCTTGTTCGGAGCTGAGTACGCTATTGATAAGAGACCAGTATTGCTCAATAATTAGAACGATGTATGCTTCTCGAAAGACATAGATAACCGCTGTAGCAATTAGATAACCTCTCAAGATTAGACTGTAAGCTATTACAATCATGACCATCGAAAACACGGATGTAATTAGCAAAGCACGATTGGCACCAACCCGCGAAAGAAGGCGACCATAAATATAGATCAACAGATACACGCCGGGAAATACAGCTGCCATAACCCAAGGAAGATTATCAGCTCCATAAGCATCAATGAATAAAGAATCTGAAACCGCCCGAATAAACTCATAGCCGAACAGCAGGAAAAATGCCGCTAAGGCTATCGGAGATACGGAAAGAATCTTATGTTGTTGAAAAGGGACTTGGTTCATCTAATGACCACAACCGTACCGTTAATCACTTCATCATCAGTTCTAATCTGATAGATATATAGACCACTTTCTACCAGTTGGTTGCTTCCATCTTTGCCATCCCAGATGTTAGAACCATTGCGAAGAGTTCGCATCTTTTGCCCCGTCAAGTTAAAAATATCGATAGTGAAACTTTGGTAGGTATCTTGTGTCTGGACGTGAAAAATGGTGGGATTATTTGCTGGGGCGAAAGGGTTCGGCGCCGCCCATCCAGCTGAGATCTTTCGATCCGATTCCGGTGCAGATCCAATCCAGAATTCACCAGTTTGGTTTACTCTGAAACTTACTTGATCCCCATAATCTGAGGTGCCGATAGCGTGACGCATAATATTATCATTATAAAAGACAATGTGTTTTTCACCATTGATTGGCTCAACAGGAAATTGCAGCGTAATCAGTTTGGAGAAGGTAAGTTTCTGAAACGGAATCTTATCTTTATTAAACGCAATTAATCGAAACCCATTGTGGTCTTTTAGCTTTTCGAGATTTAGGTAGAGATCTTCACGTATAGCATTAGGTGGAACGGTAACAATGGCGTCTTGTGCGACAATTCGGTCTTGATCAATCTTCAGATCAGATCGAATTAACGTCTCAATAATGACCTCTCTTCCACTAACTATTGATTCTCCAGTATTGCCTGCTCGGTCGATCCCACTAAAGCGAAATTTACCAATACCATCACCAGTTTCAATCGTAACAGGAAAACTGGCTGTCCATTGGTCACCATTCTTTGCTAGATCAAGGGGGATGAGTTGTTTGCCGGTTGGATCGAATAACAGTTTGGGCAACTCAACCAATCTCTCAGACGTCTCTAGGGTCACTTGAACCTTACCAGAATTTACCCGTGCATTATCTGCGGGATAAAATCGAATACGTTTTGGTTTCTGATCAACAATAACGGCCTTCTGGATCGAAATACGTGCTGTAGGTGACTGAGTATCAATCATGAAACGGTGATGAACAACCTTGCTGTGGTTACCAGCGTGATCGACACCCGTCAGATGAAAATATGTAATGCCGTCCGTTAGTGTTTTCGTTGTTTGTAGATTACCACCGTTCTGCATTAGAACTGTCGGGATAGTACCGGGCTGATCGTCCCATTCACCGTAGTATTCGCTGATGCCGGAAAAATCCGTATCCATCGACCATTTCACGATGGCTAGAGTATTAGACACCCAAATATCCTGTTTGGGGTGAGTAGGACTATTTAAGGTGAGTGAAGGTAATTCCGTGTCCACAAAGAGTTTGACAACGTTTGAGAAACCGACATTACCAGCAATGTCTCGAACACGAATCTGAAATTCGGAGCCATTTGATTGGTTAACTTCAGGAATTTCGTCTGTGTCATACCAATTTTTCAGATCTTCGTTTTGAAATGGCTGCCAGTCAAAATTACTGTATCGATAAGTGAAGACCTCATCATCGATGCCAGACATCTCCTCAGTTATTTGACCACGGAAGATTTTGACTGGTTGAGATGTCCAATTTCCACCAGTGGGCTGTACCACGGTGACAACAGGTGGAGTTGAGTCAATTCGTACTTCATAGTGTGAAGTATCTCCCCAAACACCAGTGTTACCTCGACATCGAACGTGAAAGAACCAAACACCATCTGCCAAATCGGCTTGATAAACAGCATCAAAACTGTCAATTTTCGTGTCCGGTGTGGTGTTTGGGCTTTGATCTACCATAAAACTATAACCAGAAATCCCGCTCAGATTGTGTCGGATATTCCACCGGATATCGACTAATGACGTCGCACGCCATTTCCGGTTGGGATGTGTGCCAGATACTAAGATTGGGCGTTTGGGTGCCGCTGCATCCATCTGGATTTTGAAATGTACTGGTTCACTTCGATTGCCAGCATTATCAACTATCATTAGATGAAAAAACCATACGCCACTCGACAAGTTGATAGTGGCTAGATTCTTATTAATGAGGTGATCATCGATTAATTTGTCTGGAGTAGTATTTGATAGATTATTCCATTCGCCATAGATCTGTGAGATGCCAGATAGATCGTCATTCAGTGTCCAACTAAATTGGGGTTTGGGGCTACCATACCACGCCTCACTGTCTGGATGTGTTGGACTCAAGACGATCGGTTTAATGATTTTGGTGTCAATACGAATGCGAAAGTGTGTTGTTACACCGGCAACACCAGTTTGACTAATTGCTTTGATGTGGAAATACCAGACACCATCGTCTAGTCTTCGTTGAATGCGTGCGGATTCAACCGATTCCGGCTTGTCATCCGGGATCGTATCAGAGGTATTATCTATTAAATAGCTGTATCGATGATTACCGCTCAGCGACTGAGACGGTTTCCAGCGTAGATCTGCTACTTTTGTATTAGACCAATCACTTGGGTTATGTGTTTCTGATTCGACAGTTAGCGCGCTGGGAATAGCACTATCAATTTTTACCTTGAAATGCGCAGTTTGGCTAGTGTTACTCGCATTGTCAACCATCCGAAGATGAAAAAAGTGAATCCCGTCAGCAAGATTAGACATATCACCAACAGGTTGCGTCGGTATGGTATCGGGCGACTCATCCCAGTTTCCAAGATACTTCGCAATACCAGATAGGTCTTCACCAACCTGCCATATTAATTGAGGAGACGCATTAGCATACCATTTTTCAGAATCAGTATGGGTGTTGGAAATGACCTGAGGTGTGGAAATTTGAGTGTCTATTTTGATGGAAATTGCAGATGGATCTCCAACATTCCCAGCGTGGTCGATTGGTCGAACTTCAAATTGCCAAGTTCCGTCATCAAGGTTTGACTGCATTAATTGCGTCCCTTGAACTTTTATGGTAGTTGAATTTTTATCTAGATATGTACGCCTGACGGAATAGCTGTTAATTTCCAGAGTGGTTTCATGTTTCCAAGCGAGGATGAATTCCTGCCCGTTTTGCCACTTTGTGATGTCTAATTTTTTCGTTGTATCAGGCGGATAATATACAGCCAAATTTCTGGTTGGACTGGGAGGTGCAGTATCTATCTGAAAGGGGCCAAGATGCAACGTCTCGGCTGACATGAGACCTACTTTGTCCATAGACCTAATATGAACATAGTGGTTTGTACCATCTGCTAATACCGGGCTGGTATAGGTTGTCAGCGTGTGTCGATACGACTTCTCGTTTGAAATGGAATCGGGTGATTGATCCCAGAGGATCAGGTAGGTGGAAATCCCACTTTGTTGATCCGACCCAGCGTTCCAAGATAACGAAATTCGGTTTTGGCTTGACCATCTTTTGAGTTTATGCGAGGTACTATACAGACCAGATGGTGGCTCAGGCAACCCAGTGTCAATCATGAAAGGACCAAAATGTGCTGTACCAAGACTCCAATTCCCAGCGGCATCTGTCGATCGAAGATGGACGTACCATCGTCCATCGGTCAACTGTGGCGTTACAAATCCGGTTACCGCACTACCAATGTCGATTACCTCAGGCGGAGTTGAAATAGGTTGCTGATCCCAGAGAATCGAGTATCCAAGCAGCCCGCTGGTTTCATCTTGACTGTCAATCCAACTGATAGTCACTCCACTCAAAGCAGTCCAAATACCGGTTTGATGACTGGAACTCTTTAAATTTGAGGGTGGGGTTGGTGGTGTAGCATCAATTAAGAAAGGACCGAGATGTGATGGCGTTTTCAAATTATTGTTTTTGTCAACCGCACTAAGATGAAAGTAATGGGAACTACCGTCCTCAAGTGGCACGCTTGCCAGTGACCGCTGGAATTCATCCAGCGTAATGGTATCCGATAAGAAGGTTTCGGCTGTCTGATCCCATGCATGTGAAAATCCCCTCAGCCCTTTCGTATCCGATGCAGGATGCCACTCCACCTCGATTGTGTTGTCATTCGACCACATACCGATTTGATGCGAACGGCTTTGAATTGAAAGCTGGCGTTGAACTTGGACAGATTTCCGGTCCATGAGCTGTTCATTGACATAAAGCAGGAAAATGTAGGTATCGTCGTCCAAAGACCAGTTTGGTTGCCATTTAGGGCCACCAAACTTACGAAGACTTCCTGGGCTCTGAATGCCCATGTTGAGTAAATCGATTCGAACCCCATCCGTATCATGAATCTCAATCTGAACTTCGCCGGATTGTGCAAGGTCGTACGGAACAATCTGGTCGTCTGGATTAAACGGTGTCGAGAGATCAAATGCGAATCCCGAACGAGCTGGAACATTGCCTGAACGAACCTCGGTAGATCTATTGTTCAAATCAGCAATTTCTAATTCAATTGCTTCAGCAACACGTCGGCCATGGAGCCAATCATCCACTTGTTCCCGATTCTCGAATGTTAACCCTGGCCACCAGAAAAACCATATTCCATCTGCGGGCTCAACTGTGCGGTTTCCCAGCAATTGCATGTCAGGTGTCAACGCTTCTCGAATCTGCTGACGTATCTCCCAATGCGTTGGCTGACGATATCCAATTGGATCATAGGCTTGTAAAACAAGGTGTATTTGCGGATACGGTAAATCATATAGATCCCGATCTGGCCATACAATACTTCGAAACTGGTTCAGACACCAAGCCAAATCCCGATACTTTGGATTATAAACTGGCTGCTCGTAACGTGTCATCCAGATATAACTACTTGAGCTAATCATGACTACATCAGCTGGTCGGCAAAACCGCCTGAGTTTTGTGGAGGTATAATATGCGCCATCAAACGACACATCAACATAGCGGTCATGACGGGGATACCCACCAGATGATTCCGCTTGATTGATGACTTCAATCATGGTTTCGAACTTGTCTGGATCATAATTATGCTTTGATCCCATCGGCTCTTCGACCAGATACCAGCCACCAATCACACCGGCTTGTGGTCCGCTCTTCTCCCACTCACACAGATCCTGAATAAAACGTGTTAGCCAAGCATCACCTCTTCTACTATATTGGGGAAACAAATCTCCAACAATGGCTCGTAGGCGAACTTCCCCGTTGATGTTACCTTGCTGGTATACTTCTTGGAGAAAAACTTTCCACCACTCAGTTGCGGCATTCGGTTCGTAGGAGATGTCTTTTGGCCAATAGTGTTGAACCAGATTACATGCTTCGTAGGGGTAATGTCCCCCATGCCAGTCGGTTGGTACGCCCTGCCAAACTTCGCGCAGATCAGGTGTGGCCAAGCTCAAATTGTTAGCATCACTACTAGCATAAACATTAAACATACCAATTGGTATAGGCTGTTTTTTTATTTCTTGGGCGTTAAGATTTAATATTGCTATAAAGAGAGTGAATATTATAAGATAGAAGCGTTTTCGCACTAAATAAGTTCCACTTAATATTTTGTCGCCATTATATCACATCTCGGGAGACATTGGTGCCTCGATTTAATCTCGTTCAACTTCCCCAGTTTAAGCTAAATTAAATTTATGGTTGATGTTGAAAGGAAGCAGGATATGCGATCGGATTTGCCTCCTCTGCTGGAATTCCTTGATGGAACTTATGTCGAAACTGCGGGTGATTGGGAACGCCGAAGATCAGAGATTCGCCGTCTTATATGTCAATATTTCATTGGAAATTTCCCAGACGTTATACCGGCAATTATTGGCACGCGAACACTAGAGGAAATATCGAAAACGGATGGCTCAGTCCGGAGGCGAATTCAACTAGTTTTTAACACACCCAATCAGGTGTCCATGGACATGTGGGTATGGATACCATTTGGACATTCTCCCGCACCAATTTTGTTGATTCAACCTCGTGATTACCAGATACCATGGGCGGAAGCAGCACTATCACGAGGATACCTCGTCTGCTTATACCCCGGCGTTGACAGTCACCACCAAGAAGCCGATTATCCTCGGTACGAAAGTGTTTGGAACGATTTTCGTGCTGAGTATCCTGATGTGAACTGGACAGAGATTTCTACCAAAGCATGGCTGGCCAGTCGATCACTTGATTATCTGCTTGAACCGCAATATGGGTATAATGTTATGAGCGAGCAAATTGGGATTATTGGATTCTCGCGTTATGGAAAACAATCAATGGTTGCGGCAGCATTTGATGATCGAATTACAGCTGTTATCGCTCGTAGTCCCGGGTCACCCGCATCATGCCCTTATCGCTTTACTGCACGTGATACGTTTGCGGAAACGCCTGAGGATTTTCCCGGCGAATGGTTCCTACCAAGTTTAAGATCCTATACGGGACGCGAACACCAACTTCCAATTGATTCCCACGGATGGTACGCACTGATCGCACCTAGGTTATGCTTAATCCACACTGCCCACAACGATGGGTGTGAGCCCACCTTTGCCGTGGAAAAAGGGTATCTGGAAGGTAAAAAAGTGTATAGGTTTTTAGGTTATCCTCAGAACCTATATCTCAGTTATCGTTCTGGCGGACATACACCTATTACCGAAGAACATGTTGCAGAAAATATGGATTGGTTCGATTTGGTATTCGACCGGCTTGATTCAAAGCAACCCGCTTTTTGCGAAAAATTAATTCATGATTTTAATTGGCGTGAATGGAAATCCCAGCTAAGTGATCAAGATTTACAGGTTCCAAATGGTAATCCACTAGAACGAATCCTGTGGTCACTGGGGCAAAAACCAAAGGAAATTAGATCAAATAATATGGCATCATCATTTCTGAATCTAGCCGAATCTGAGCTGATGACGCATGATAGATGGCATGTCGAAAACACAACCCGTTTGCCAGTTCATTTTGGTTGTAACGTTCGAGGAAATCTGTATTATAATCCGAATTCTGAAGGTTCTGTCCCCGTTATCATCTGGCTTCATCCCTTTTCATACCATTCCGGTTATAACGAAGGGTATGGTGTTCAAGGAACAACCGTCTATTATCGCATTGCCCAACAAGGATGTGTTGTCCTTGCCTTTGATCAACTTGGTTTTGGTCTTCGTCTTCTTGAGGGGAGTGAGTTTTACAATGCATATCCGAAGTGGTCCAAACTCGGTCGGATGATTTGTGATGTCCAGTATGCAGTCGATTTCCTGATCGATGGTACGGGGTGTTCCAAGGGCAAAATGCCGAAAATTAATACCAACCATATTTATTTGCTTGGTTATTCTCTGGGTGGCATGGTTGGATTATACGCTGCTGCCTTAGATGATCGAATCAGCGGCGTAGCATCATTTTGCGGTTTCACACCGCTTCGTACGGATACTGACGTTAAGCCAACCGGTGGAATTCGCCGAATTTGGGAACACCACGCGTTACAACCTCTACTTGGCATCTTTCATGAAGATCAAGAAAAAATCCCATACGATTTTGGTGATATACTAAGTCTAATCTCACCACGACCGTGCCTGATCGCTTCACCCGAGCATGATCAGGAAGCTGATTTTGATGATATCATAAATTGCGTGGAATCAATCCGCCGAGAGTGGGTTGAATCACCTGAATTTCTCACACATTTAACACCCAATGACGTTAATCGTTTTCAAGCGGATCAACACGAGATGTTTCTCGACTGGATAAACAAAGTGGTCAAAAAAGTATAAAAAAGCATTTAAGGTTAAGTTTTTGTGTAAACATCATAGTTTATTATGTTCCTTGTCTTTAGATCCTAACTTATAAGGCTTCGGATAAAATTTACTTCAGTAGCCAGGAGAGAGGCTAGAAAATTGACTACAAAACAACTAGAAGTCGACGTTATTCCCCTAACGCAAAGCTTCATTTTCAAGACCCGTGTAGGCAAAGCTATTGTTAATCCTGTCAACCAGTACCTTGATGAGATGCTCGCAGATGAAAATGCGAAAAGTCATGCGCATAAGTTAGTTGGCCAAATTACCAGAGGCAAACAACTGGAAATATCTCTGAAAGAAGACAGAATTACACCTTTGATCAATATTATTCAAAGTCTGGGCCTCAACTACTACGATTACTTCTATAAAAGAACAGAGGATACTAGCCAACCCAAAAAGGTGGCCCATGTGTATACCATGTGGTCTGTACACAGCTATGCGGGTGATTACAATCCGCTTCATGACCATGGCGCTCAGACTCTACAAGGACTTTCCGGTAGTTTGTACACCAAAATCCCACCAGCTATTCAAGAGAGTTCCAATGATTTGGACTTAAGAAATGCATCTGGGAATCAAAACGGTTATTTGCAATTTGTATATGGTGACTCGCCAGTCATCGGTCCATCAATGTTCAAGATTCCGCAAAATATGGCGGTAAGACCTGTAGTTGGTGATTTGTATTTGTGGCCAAGTTGGTTGGAACATATGGTGTATCCGTTTGACGGAGAGGGAGAGCGACGGTCAATTGCATTTAACATAAGTTTCCATAAACCAGGAGAGGAAAAATCGATTCGGTCAAATGATTTCCTATTTGATCATTGAACCCAACCTAAAATTGTTTCTTAAAAACTAAAGGAGGGATTAATCGCTGGGAAAGGTATCTTTCGTCTTTGAAAGCGAGGATAGAATGGCTAAACACTCAAGCATGGCACGACCATTATGGTAAGGCGATTTCCAGTGTCCAGCCTTATCTCCTGCCGTTTCTCCTTGCCCGTTAACTTTGGAATACCAATCACCATTTTCCCAGTCTACTTGGTGATTATCGATCCAGTTTAGTGTCTGCAGAAAAACGGTCAGGTGTTTTTTTTGATTTGTTAACTGATACATGCGAAGGCTGGCAACAAGTCCTTCAGATTGTACCCACCAAACTTTATCCAGTTGATCGGCTGGCTCGCTAAAACTACCTGCATTGTAAAATCCTCCCTTCTCATGGTCAAACCCGTATTGTAATGTATAGTCATAATATAGTTTGATATAGATCTAAAAACAAATAGTGTGACAGGTTAATTGCATCGCAAGCTTTGATAAGCAGCCAGATGTTTTCAATATCATGTCCGTAAGAAATTCGGTCATACTCAGCACCCGTAATCGGTGTCCAGTCGGATTGGTACTTATCGGTGCAACCGCCAACCCTTTTTCTAAATGTTGTATTGCTTTGAATTAGGATCAATTCAATTAGCCTCTGTCGAGCAACAGGATTGGGATTTACTCTGTAATAGCTAGTAAATGATTCCATCAAGTGCAAATGGGCATTCATCAATTTCAGGTCACTGGTAACTCCCATGTATGTTTCCATTTGCTCTGGCGGTGATGTCTAGTTAGACAGAAAAAATTCATTAAACCCACCATGAAGAGAATCGTGGGCATGGAACTCAAGGAGTTGAAATAGTCGATCAGCAAGATGAACCGCATCAGGATCATTTGATGCCTGGATGTACTCAGCTAAGGCGTAAAGACCGAAACTCTGACCATAGAGATGTTTATGTGGCTTAGTTGTAGCCGATCCTTCTAAATCAACTTCCCAATAGAAACCGCCGAATTCGTTATCCCACATATGATCTTTCAGAAATTGGAACCCATGTTCAGCAAGAACCAAGTGTTCTTTGATACCATATGGACTGTTATAAAGTCGTGAAAAAAACCAAACCGTGCGTGCTTGGGTAACTAAAGCTTTGTTACTTGGTCCTTGATCATTTCCTCCTTGATCATGATTTAAATGATAACCATTATTGTCACTATCTTTGAATTCCAGAAGGGAATAATGTTTTGCAGAAGAATTTTCTCCAGTCTTGTTTGAACTTCTGCTAATTCCAGAGACGTTATGTGGTTCTGCCAGGCAACCGTATTGCCAACGTCAGATAGCAGTGTCATTAGTCCACACAAAAAAGCAAAATTTCTCTTAATTATTATTACACTATCCATACTACTCCATTTTTAACATATCTCCCGAAATAGTTGCTTAACAGGCATACTTAGATCTTTATCGAAATCAATATACCTCATTATGATCCGAAAGATCTAATAGGTCAAGTAATATGGATAGAAGCGGAGATCCATTAATTTAGCCTAAATAAAAATAGTGGTGTGAATCTGCCAAAATGCAACCCATATGATTCTATCAATTTTCTAATTGCTAGCCAAAAGAGTTATGGCTGTCTGGAAGCTGAAAAAGTACAATCTAACAATTCCTTTTCCATGATACCTGGAATTGCCTGCTGTACTGCCTAGAGCCTGAGCCAGAGAGATTGTGGCATGAGGCGCAACCCCATGTCGATCGACAGCAAGGGGGTTTGGTCCTAAACGACACGATGCTAAACAAACCTTATGCTAAAAATGGAATTAGTTAGCAGCCATTGGTCGGGTAAACATCAGCGTGTGGTTAAAGGCATTAACCTGATTACTATGTTATGGATAGAGAACGACGGTCATCTCCCTTGCTATGAGAGAACTATGACAAGTAGAATGACGAAAATGAGCGAAAACGCTCATTTTCGTTCTCTACGACAAAAGGCCAAAGAGCGTGGTTTTCAGCCTGCATGTGTTCTATTTGACAGTTGATATTCTAATTTAGACAACCTGAAAGCAATGGGCAACATCGGATGGATCTGGCTGACCAGGTTGAAAATGAATGGTTTAATCAAAGTATTTGAGACTGTTTCCAAAAACGGAGGCCTTGAATACTGGGTAACCAAATGACTTAGAAATGAGTCAAACCAGCCGACTCAAACTGAGTCGGTTATGTTGGAGCATAGAAGAATATCATCCAGGCCTCAAAAATTTGTTGGTGTTGAATGGGCACAAGTTGGTTCTAACAAGGCTCAACGGAATCATATTGGCTTGGCATATCTTGAGTGATCAGACATATAGCTGAGTGGTTTTGAGTGTTGTAGAACAATAAAGCCGGATTATATATAAATTAAAAGATACTCAATTATGGGATTGAAACCTAGCTCTACACCACCGTTTTGAATCCACTCTTAGACGGAGTGTGAATCCGACGCATTGCGTTGCACCATCCACACAGGCGAGGGTGTTAACGCAGTTGTGGTGGTTCGCTGTCCTATTTATCTGGAGCGAGAGGTGCAGCCTTTCTGCTGGTAGTTTTGATATGGGTTTTAACGAAAGGCTAAGGATGGTTTATGCAACGTGATTCACTCAGCCAAAGGATGACTTCTCTCAAAGAAGGACGCTTTCTAGAAATATAACTGTTGCCGAAGGAGTGATAGTTGATCAATGACGACTGAAGATAATCCACAATTATACCAACAGGCCAACCAGCAAATAAACGTATGCAATATTCTAGCAGTACGGGATGCAGCCGAGCAGCTACGGGATGCGGCTTCTGAACTAATGCCTTCACTCCTTAGAGACTGCAAACAAATTGATTGGATCTACAACCCACTTGAGTATGCATGGGCGCCTCACGCCGAATGGATCCGTCGATTCTCTGGCAATGGGGCAACAACACTGTTAGTCGGCATGAATCCCGGTCATGGTATGGGCAACACTGGCGTGCCATTTGGCTGTCCTGAACAAGTACGAGATTTGCTCAAAATCACAGGTTTGGAGGTTCAGCAGCCATCTCCAATACACCCCAAGAGACCGGTGTTGGGTCTGAAATGCCCCAGACCAGAAATCAGTGGCCGTCGAATTTGGTCTTTTTTGGCTCAGCGATATGGGTCGGCCGAGTCCATCAGCCAGAAGATATATGTTGTGAATCACTGCCCGCTTTGGATGTTCAACCAAGCGGGTAAGAACATTACGCCGGATAAGCTAACTGGCGCGGCAGTACAACGCCTGAAAGCAATCTGCAACGATCATTTGTTGGTGGTCGTTGATGCGATGAGCATCAACCGAGTTATTGGTGTAGGCCGCTACGCTCAGCGACAGGCGGTTGCTCTCTTTGAGAACCTGGAGGTAGCTTGGGTGCCGCACCCGAGCCCCGCGTCCCCGTTTGCCAATCGTAATGGTGGAATCGACTGGCGTCGGGCTTTTGCGATGGTACTAGAGCACTAAGAGTAACAGTATTTGCTATCTATTGAGATAATAATGAAGGAGAAAAGTTATCAGGGTTTTGGAAATTCCCCAAGTGTTGCGAAGGGCTTGTACATTCTCAACAGAAAATCGTTCGTTGACACAATCGGTAACTTTTATGGCCCATTGGAAGGCTTCTGGTACTTAATACTACCCTAACTGTCACGGCGGTACATACAAAGCGTCGGATAATTTTCAAGAGGAAAGGAACAGCTTCCAAAACGGCGTAACGTAGCACTCCCTTCCAGCAAGGAGCTAAGAACCCATATAGATCACTCACACTGGTTTGAATTAGATTTCAGGCAGGTTGGGTGATTTTATTTCAACCTACGTTAAAGGCTCAGGCTTACCTTCCTGCTCGTTTGAAATCACATATTGGGTAACCTGTCAACGAGGAGAGTCTGGCCGATTGGCAGTTCTTCCAGCAGTTTTTGCCTCAGTAAGTCAGTCACTTTCCATTAAGTTTCTACGCCGTCGGTTAAAACAACTTCTCTCTACCAGATGTGGGATATAGATGGGGGTCCTCCTTTGTTTACCAGACTGTGCCATGCCTTTCATTGTCAATGCTAAGCATCTCTTCAACCCAGCTAATAGTCCTTCACTATCGGCGAAACGCCTTTTGGGATTGGGGCGAGACCCAATCTGTGATAGTATCAGTCATTAATGATGACAAATGATATACAGAACAAATCTTCTAAATTCAAATAAGAAATTTGTTCTAGAGAAAAGTGTTAGTATCATGTATCATACCACTTGATAGGGATGCTTCCTTTGCTAATTGTGGTTGATTTAACAAATTTTAGCTTCTCCATTTCTATTACTCAAAACGATTTGTATAAGTCGTTATTTAGTACAAATAGCAATGGTGTGGTTGCGAATATGCCAAAATTCTGTCATAATAACTGTTTTTTAAAAGGAAAAAACAAATGATACCTAGTCAGGGGCAGGTTAACTTCTTCAACACTTTCGGTTACTTGCTGATTCGGCAGCTATTTTCACCGGACGAAACTGAGAAAATCATTGAAGGATTTGAATGGTCAATTCAAAACTGGTGTGGTGGTAGGGATCCTGATAGGGCAAGTCGCATTATGTTCCCAGGTCCAATTGAACATCATCCGGAAATGAGTGCTATTTTTGATCACCCTCTGATACTTGGCCTGATTGGGGGGGTTGGGTGAGGATTTTTATTACTGTGGTGGTGATGGGAACTATTATGTTGGAGATACTGGCTGGCATTCCGACGGATGGTGGGGACACCTTTTGGCAGCCAAAATTGCCTTTTATCTAGATCCACTGACTCGGGATACAGGCGCACTTCGCTGTATCCCCGGTACCCATCGACCAGATCATTTTGTTCGTAAGGAAAAAATAGACGTCAGTAATTCACTTGAGCTTTTCGGCATACCACCCGCGGAGTTTCCTGGTAACTTAGCCCTTGAAACTAATCCCGGCGATGTTGTGATCTTTAATCACAATTTGTACCACGCTTCATTCGGTGGTGGTGATCGCAGACGTATGTTTACCATGAACTGTACCATTAGTCCTAAAACGCCGGAAGAGCAGGAACAAGTCTGTCAATATATGCGTGTACATACGCTAGGCAGTAACAACTATGTAACGGGAGCAGGGATGTATTATCCACCAATGATAGATACAGCTGATGAGAGTCGAATGATTCACCTTCGCCGGCCGATAGAAATCCATGATCAGCTTTTCCCGCATCTGGCCAGAGATGTCGTTAGCCTAGAATCAGCACCAGATACATAAGCTTTCCATCGGCAGATTTGGTTCAGAAATTAGGGTGTTTCGTTCATCACTATAACGAACTTGAAATCGGAGGCACCGTTCGTTAGGCTCAGGTCTGTGACGACTGCCGAAGCGAATATGGGCTTTAACTCATATATATTTGCTAAAAGTTAAAACTACGCAAAGAATCTGTTTTATCAATGGTCTGGGCTTACCAGACGCCAAAAAAATGCGTTCATTGATAAAAATCTAGCCTCGGTCGTATTGATTAAATTAGTATTGACTATCAAATCTAATAATGCAGAGACCCAACATCCTTTGGTATTGTACCGATCAACAACGTTTTGATACTATCGCAGCACTCGGCAATTACCACATTCGAACCCCTCGCTTGGATGAATTTGCATCTACTGGTGTTTCCTTTACTCATGCCTATTGCCAGTCTCCAATATGTACACCTAGTCGTGCCAGCTTTTTGACGGGTATGTATCCATCAGCTTTAGCTGTAAATGGGAATGGCATTGAGCAGTTTCCATCACATTATGAAGATCGACTTATTCCGCATGTTTTATCGCAAGTTGGTTACGATTGTGGGTTGGTGGGAAAACTGCATTTGTCGAGTGCTGCACTAGGACAGGAAAAGCGGGTCGATGACGGATATAGGTATCTTCAATATAGCCACGACCACAAAGGTCCAAATGTATTTGGGCATGACTATGCTGAGTGGTTACGACAACAAGGTGTAAATCCAGGTAATCTGATGCAAACACCTGTCAAAGCCTCCAATTATCGTGATGGTGCGCATCGACAAAGTTTTGGAGGGTTGCGTGAACCGTCGGTCAATCAGGATAATATCCCATCTCATCTGCACCAAACCTACTGGTGCACCGAAAAAGCTATTGAGTTTATACAAAAGAACCGATCAACAGAGCAACCGTGGTTTTTGTCAGTAAATCCTTTTGATCCTCATCCGCCTTTTGATGCACCGTTGTCATATTATCAGCGATACGATCCGGTACAGTTACCAGGTGCGAACTTTCGGTCAACCGATTTGCCACACCAGCAGAAGTTGGTGAAGGCAGGGATTGACTTTCAATCAGAGCCAAATTTACCAGAACAATGGCAAGACAAGAAAGTGCAAGCCGCTTACTATGCCATGATTGAGCAAATTGACACCGAATTTGGTCGATTAATCGATTTTCTGGACCAAACAGGACAACGACAAAACACCATTATCATTTTTATGTCTGATCACGGAGAGATGTTGGGGGATCACGGTTTAATGCTAAAGGGGTGTCGTTTTTACGAAGGGCTAGTGCGAGTACCGCTTATCATTTCATATCCAGTGAGGTTTCAACAGGATGTAATTATGTCTACTTTGGTAGAACTTGTTGATTTAGTGCCTACTCTTTATGATAGTCTTGGCTTTCCAATACCCTACTACGTACAAGGTCAATCTCTCCATAAGCTATTAACCGAAAAGACAACAGAACATAGAGATAGTGTACGTTGTGAATTTTATGGGGCTATTGATTACCCAGACCAAACTCTGGCAACCATGTATCGTAACCGACAGTGGAAGTTGGTCAACTACCATCACAAAGGGATTTACGAACTTTACAATCTAGATCAGGATCCGTGGGAGTACCAAGACCTCTCAACCGATCCAAGCTGGCAAGACCAAAAATGGGCGTTGATACAAAAAAGCTTTGATGCCACAGTATCAGCACTGCCTCCGATGACACCGAGAATTCAACCTTATTGACTTTGGTTAGATTATATTAGGAATTGGTTAAGAAATAACGTTCATTTTCGGGATATGATAGCTGTGGAGGCTATCTCCCGATGGGATGGGATGTGGCATTCTCTGTTAGCACAAGCTAGCGCTTCACCATCGAACATCCTGTCACTCCTGAGATAACCTTTCCACTTCGGATCTGACTTATACGGTGAGTCTCCACCTTTTGGGTGCCATCGCAGTATTCGGCACGGTGGTACATACGAAGTATTCCACAGGTTGTATTGCCGTCTGGGTCCTGATCATATGAATTGTGGAATCGTTGGAACAAATGAGCGTTACCTGCAGGAATTCTGCCATAGGAAGATTAGGAAGAGGTGAATTGTGGAGATAACTGTTGTTGAGAGTTTTCGCGTAGACGTTCCACTCTCTACGGAGGAGCATCAACAGAAACACTACAATTCTTCGGACATCACCAGAATCCATACTGATCAAGGGAAAGCTCGGAAAAGTGTGTTTGGTGGCCGACCAGAAGAAAGAGTCCTAATACGTGAATGTTGAACAAGTTGGTATCTAAAAAGTGTGGTGCACTTTAACGTAATCTTCTCTAAGGAGAGAACTATGAGACCGAACATCGATCAGCAAAGACAACAACTCATGCGGGACGGATACGTCATCCTGCGCGAAATGATTCGGCCCGACGAATTAGAAACGTTACGTGTAAGTGTTGACGCCATTGTAGAAAAAGCGAAAGTCTCTTCGGGAAGGGTGACCATGACTGACTGGGTCGACAAGCAGACTGGGAATGTGG
>DTUY01000255.1:36630-60221 GCA_012963885.1 Candidatus Poribacteria bacterium
TGGGAATGTGGGTGCTTTGCTCTTCGGGCACAGGCTGGCATCGAGACATACATCCAATCGACATGGCGCCACTTGACGGGTTACAAGAAGATATCGAGAGCAACGGGCCACCCTATGTGCAGTGGAATATAGCACTTTATGATGACAACTATCTGCATGTGATTCCCGAAAGTCACTTAAGGCGTAATAACAACGCTGAAAGAAAAGTCGAACGCCGCTTCGGGGTTGTCCCTCTACCGGGTGCTATCTCTGTGGACCTCAAGGCTGGCGACGGCGTGGTTTACATTAACGCAATCCTCCATAGTGCCACGCTGAACGGTGACAACAAGCGGAGAACATTCCACTTGGGATACCAAGCCTTCGGAGGTAGGGGATTTACTCACTTCTTTCTTCCCGCCACGATGGGGATTCATTTCGTGGAGCATCTTAAGTCGTGGGCGACCGAGAGATGCCATTATTTTGAGAAACTCCACACCAAACGACATAATGATGTTGCATTCATACTACGCGCAATCCTCGAAAAGGACAAACTTGCCTTTGAAAACGGACTGAATTGGATTCATCGCAGCGAACACGCACGGATGACAACCTTGGTTGTCCTGTCAAAGATTGCTTACTTGATTCGCAAATACAAAGATTCTGAAGCAGAGGATCATGCAAATGATCCATGTATCCAAAGTGTGGCAGATCGATTTACAGCCAGCGAATTAGAACAACTCTGGCGTCGATTTGTGGTGCTCGATAGCAAACTGCAATCAGATAATGAGCAGTACGAACCACTATTTCAGAGCGGTCCGATGAAGTACTTTTTTTACGAAATGCCAGTTGATTTCGGTGTCAAAAATTTCATCGCTAGTTGGGATGAGTAAGAGGCGAATGCATTTGCAGGATGAAGCTTAATCTTGCGGATAAAGAAGCCCAATGGCGTCGATCTGGTTCCAACCAGAATTAGCTTGAGGTTCTAGATGAATCTCCACCATATCAACTTTGTACGTCGTAGGTGGAAGTTGAATTCGAAAAACTCGTTTTTTCACAGAGGTGGTTTCGGGCCTTTCTGGTTGCCACAGCGAATGACGTCGACCCGTTTCATCAATGACTACAATCTGCACAATTGCGCCCGGGTTACACGTCTCATAAACCTTCAATCCCTCCATGCGGGTTGGAGACTCAAAACCAACCTGAATAAATTCAGTGTGGTTGTCATCGTTTACTCCAGGAGACCAAGCGGTTGGGCGGTCACCATGGGCTGGATAGGTATCGGGGGACCCAAGCACTTGGTCTGCCGACCAATCGGTGTCGGAGTATTGGCTGCTAAATTTTACCACTCGATCTGCCCACAAGACGTTGGGGTCACGATCCAGACTACTTCTTCTATGCCGAGTTAATTTAACCAGGTCTTGCAACGTTCTGGCCGACAAATCGGCATAATGCTTCTGATCAACTAACAAACCATTGCCAATGACCGTTAGTGTGGTGGGAACAGTCTTAATCGGGAAACCAACCGCAAACTCGAACAGATCCCACTCAGCTTGATTGAATCGAACCACAGGAAAGTTGATCTCTCCCAGATTCTCTATCTTGCTAGCGGAGCGGTCTTCCCCAGTCAAATGGTCTCCCGTAATACCAACCACCTGTAAGCTACCCTTCTTATCTTGAAAAAATTGGGTCAGCGTTTGCAGATTGATCTCAGATTGGTCGGGAGAGAAAAAGTGAAGGATTACAATTTTGTCTGAGAAGTCGGACAACCGAATTTCGTCCCCATTGACATCGACCATCGGTGTGTCTGGGATAGTCCCTTCGGATCGACGAGAATTTCTCTCTCGTCGATCCCCTTCTTCGTCTGACGGGGTTGAAGCTCGAATCTGCTCAGCAGTCTCAGTTTGGCCTGCGGCTTGATAGCTATCGGCTAATGAATTAATCAAATCCCGATTGCGGGTGTCAAAGATGCCCCTTTTGAAGGTGGCAACTGAACGGTCGTAATCCTTGGCCATCATGTAAATCTGTCCAAGGGCTGAAAAGATATCTTCGTGCCTGTCGCCAAAAGATCTTCTGCGATCGCTTCTATTCGATTTGTCGATGCGATCAAGCACCTGTTGCAGTTGCCGGGCGACTTCTTGGACTTTGGGCATCATTTCCAAATCGGCATATGCCTCGGCCAATTGTCTGTAAAGACCATAATGGTTAGGTTGCTCTTCAATGGTTGAAGCTAGGATAGCGATAGCCTGTTGTGCATCCCCCTTCTTCTGGTACGCTTGTGCCAGATTAGACGAGAGTTCTATTCGCTCGGAATCATCAGCATTGACCAAGAGTTTCTGATAGGCTTCAATTGCGCGGTCCGCTTGGTCAGCAACTAGGCAGGCAGCAGCTAACGTCAACCGATAGTGCCTCAACTGGTCGGAGTTGGTTTCACCCGAGTTTTCCTCGCTTTCCACCGCAGAAGCATACACAGTTATTAGCTTTGGTAGCTCTTGGTGAGACGAAAAAGTTTCGATTAGCCTATCACGCAAATGCTGGGCAATGCCAGGAAAGGGAACGTTGGCCATGAGACGTTCGGACGCGGTGATGAATTTCCCCAACTCACCGTCACGAGTGTATCGCTCCAATTGCTCAAACATAGCCCCCCAATCACCTTTATTATCTTCTGGTTTATCTGACTGGTTACCGCCATCATCAATAGCATAAACAGCATATTCTTGGGAAAAATCGCCTTGGTTGTCAAAGTACTGGTTTTCATCGGCCGGAATGGTAGCCAAGACCGTATCCCCTCGTCTGATTTGGTAAAAAACAGTGTCTCCCGATGGGCTCGATTCCCAAGTGATCAGTCTGTCCGATATCTTGTAAACTTCGTTTGATGGCTCCCCCTTCTCGAATGGAATACCTTCCTCCATCGATTCTGGTGGCAATGGTGGGGTTGTGTCTGTACCAACGACGACCATAATTTCGCCAGTGATGGCCGATTCGGCTAATTCTCTCGCATTGGCCTTAGTAATAACCCGAACCTGATATGTAATCTGAGCATTCGGTATCAGATCATAATGGTAGAACTCCACTTCATCTGGATTATCAATATGGTCTATTACTTCACCATTAACCAAAACTTCGTAGCCTTGCACTCTAGTATCAGGGTGTGGTGGTTGCCAACTCAAAATGACATCATTTTCTCCCTCTACAGGCGAGGCGACAAAGGCCATGTGTGACAACAAAAGTGCATTGGAATCGCCAGGCTGATCGACAGCGTCATTGGACGCTTCTGGCACGTTGGTGTTTGTACCCGGCACTTGTGTCAGTGATTTGGCTCTTGGCCTCAATTGTGTTAGTACTGAGCTTAAATCGGATAACAAGGGTGACAGAATGGACGGTTGTGTCGAATCACCCAACGAAACAGAAAGTTGCGTGTCCACGGAACGATCATCTTCCTCTAAATAGGCCTCAACCAAAGTGTGTTTGGCTAGCTCAACCTGTTGTAAGAGTTGCTGGGCAGCATCAGCCTCTTCTTGAGTTAGGGCAATTTGATCGACCAATTCACTGTTGTAGGTAATTTCGATTTGGTAAACTTCTGATGGTCCAGATGAGTCCTGATCCAAAATCTCGATTTCATCAGCATCGCTGGGGGCATCTAATTCATCGAACCACAAATCGGCCATCACCTCTTCGGCACTAACTTCGACGGGAGGTTCTGGCAAGGTAGCCTCCAAATTCAATGAAATGGTTGTCTCCAAATTTCTGCCGGGATGATTAGCAACTCTCGTAGTATGGAAACGACCATCCGTAATCGTCATTGTAGCCCCATCTGGTCCGCGCAACCAACCTGTCACTGAGCCTTTTTGTTGATTAGCAATGACGTCTTCAATCACTATCTCCCATTGACCAATAGAGGGATGATCAAACTGCTGCTTGTCTCCAACTTCAGTTAAAGTTGAAGCCACAATGAAGCTTAGCGGAACCTTGAAAGCCGTTGATGTGGTCGAGAAAGCCCAAATTGCTTCAGACGATGACAAACCTTGAAAAGGTGTCTTCTCATTGGAAACTCTCGATTGATAGGCAATCATGAACTGCCCCTCTAAGTCAGATGAACCAAAGTCAGCTTGATAGGTTTTGGTCACATCACGATCGCCACTTGTGGCCAATTTGAGCTTTGATTGAAGGACATCGTAGCGTGTCCCCGATAACAAATATGAATCAACTTCATAGACCAGGACCAAGGTCAGGTTTTCGTCCACGAATCGACAATCGAGCTCTGCTCTATATTGCAGTTTAACGTTTTCGGTTAGGTTTGAAGTGCCAGCTTTAACCAAACCAATATTGCTCAATTGAACTAACCCGAGAACCAGAAAGATCTGAAATAGCTTGCCGATTGGCAACAGAGCGAGTTGTCGTCTAGCGAATTGGATACTGATGGATTGGGTGTTGAATATCATGGTTTCTCCTATTGATCCAGCTTGTGTTCAGCGCCAATTAGTTGACCATCGTAATCGAGGAACTTAAGGTGGATAGGTTTCACCGTGTGAAGTAATGCTAGTTTCCACTCTGTAGCCCCAGTCCATTGTGGTTCGTATTTGACCTCAGATTCACCAGCTTGGGCAATCTGAACTGACTTAGTTTCAACGGGGGCTGTGCCCTGGAGAATCAATAGGTCCGCGTTACGCTGAATATGGGTGATTTCTGGCTTTGCCTGCGGAATCACCTGATTTAGGTAGGCCGTGCGATCTTGAATGAACGTGATCAGGTTTTCTGGTGATGTGCCTCCAGTTATCCGGTGATAATGTTGAAGCCGAGTTTTCAGATAGTCCACGTTAAAGTATTTGTTCATCATTTCTCGCATAAAACCGAAATAGAGGTGCTGGTGTTTGGGACTTCTCTGGAACCGCTGGATGATGGGACTTGATGCCCAAACCGACATATTGGCACGCCCATAACCCCATTCGTTGTCCCAACTGAGCAATTCCCACCTTTTGCTTTTACTGGGACGATACAAATAAGCATTTTGACCTGACCTGTTACCAATGAAGTCCCAGTCACCAACGACCACCCTAGTGGCAATCATCCGCACCCACTGTTCGACGTTAATATGTTTGTCCATGATCTCTTCGTACTGATCATCAGGTGCATGGTTCATCACTTTCAGCAGATCAAATAAATTGTCAAAATCTTCTTCACTTTCACGTGACCTTGGTTGGTAATTCCACCGATACAGATTAGCATCCTCACTACCTAGCCATTGAAAATTAGCTCCCCTGCTCTCGAAGTTACCTACGTCTCCAGGGTCACCCCGAAAATCGAAATGTGAGCTTACCTCGAACAACTGTTCTCCAGCATCCCCTGGGTAGAAAATTGACAAGAAACGGCTGTTGGGTGGCAGAATGTCTTCCCAAACCGGGTGTCCTTGGTCACTGTTGAAGCGGACGGTGATCCATTCTTGTTGGCTTGACGGCAACTGCATCTTGCGCAACAGATAATAGGATAATCGTTCGTTGTAATAGCCATCAGGGGAATTGTCGTTGCGATCAAATCGCGCCGTTTGTTGTACACCGTTCAACTTCTGATCGGCATGGAAACGAATTTTATAGCCACTTGGATATCCACTTCTCCCTCGTCGGTATGGACTACCAGTCCACCGGCAACCAACTTGATAATAGATGTCGGTTTCGTTAAAAATGAAGGTGACATTTATCATCTGATTACTTAAAGAGGGACGGTTTTCGATCTCTTGCACATCATCCCCTTGCATGACAATTCGGTAACTTGGCAACTCCGGCTTAACCCGATCTCGGCTTTTCTCGACACGATATAGCCCTGGTGACCGAATGTCCTTGGGCCAAGTTCCCGTTGTCCCTGCTTTATCAGTTGCTTGGATGTAGAAGGCGACTGTCTGATATGCCGAATGGGCTGGAATTTGCGCCCGATAGTGGTAGTAGCCGTTTTTCTCTTCAGTATCTGACACCATCGGTATCTCTTGATAAGTCGATGAAGTAACACTGAAAGGGGATTTGGTATCAGCAAACAATGAAGATTGTGTTGCTCTATCGGGCTTGTAGTATAATGTCACTGACAAAATCCCGTCTAGGTCAGAAACCTGAACACTGACGGTAACCGTATCTGTTGCAATCGGGACAACCGGTGCATGAACTGTATTCTTGAAAATTGGCCCTGTTTGCGATTGATAGACAGAATTTTTATCGCCTGGCGTACCCGCCCGTTTGGACATTGGAATCCGGTGCATCTCCGCCATTTGGTTGCCAGAGCATCTGGTTAACAGCAGATTGTTTCCCTTTTGCCACTTGGCCCAAAATGAGATAGTATACGCCGTTCCCTCTTCTAGTTCCGATTCTAATGGGATTTCAACATGGTTTGGTCCCGTATTTCCTGCGCCATCGGCAACCAGTTTGAAATTTTTCCGACCGTGTTGAGGCGCATCAGCGGTCGTGTGGCTGTCTATGTGCGTGCCAATGATGGCCCAATCTTCCAATCCATACTCAAACGAACCGTTGACAATCCACTCACCTTGACGACGTGTGGAACGAGCGAAGAAGGGGGTGTTAGTCGAGGTCAGGCGAATGTCGTCGATCAAAACCTCCCCAGCCCCCTGTAAGTGCATGTGAAACTTGGGCCACGCCTGTTCGCCTCTGAATTGGGTACAGGTTCGGGTATAGCTGATATACTGCCACTCAGCTTTGTCCCGTTCGTCACTGCCCGACCATGCCTGATAATTGCCATTGTCTTGGTAGGGGTTTATTAACTCCAAACTTGTTCCGTAACCGTCTGCCGACTTAGGCCAATGGTCTCCGTCGTAATAGTGTACCTGATCCACTTGGTTGCCCAAAGTATCTTCCAGGCGTATCTTGTCTTCGCTGTTGCTGAGTGTTTGCTTGAAGTTACCAATCACCTTATTGACAGGTAGACCGTACTGCGAACAAAGCCAACTCGCATTTTTGGCCACTACCAAGTAGGCGTCGGAAGCAAGAGCCGTTCTTTTTGGGAACTTGAAAGAGATGCCGCCTGTGATTGACCATCCTGAAAGGTCGGTGTCTTCCGTCCCACGATTATAGAGTTCGACGTACTCACTTTTGGCTGAACTGTTAGTAGGATGATACATAATTTCGTTGATGACTATATTAGTGTTGAGTTCGACCTTGTTGGCTTTTTTAAGCGATGTGGGCATAACGTACCACTCACTCATGCCATCAGGATAACGTCCCCAGCTCAGATGGGATTCTGTGGATGACCTTTGGAATTGGCAGACGTCAAGTACTTGTGAAACCGATGGACTGGTGAAGAACAGGCGTTCGTTTTTCAAGTTGAGCTTGAAATTGAGTTGGTCGGAGTTGAAAACAACATGGTTGCCAGCAGAAACTTGAGTACCTTCTGGAATCTGATACTTCTGTAACTTTGTGGGGTTGTCGCTCAACCAATACCCACTAATGTCAACGGTATTCGCTGTTGGATTATAGATTTCGATCGAAATAGGCGATGGCTTGCGACGATCCTTGTGGTCGGGAAAAATTGCAATTTCGTTAATGACAACAGAAGCCAAATCATGTTTATTCTGATGAAGGTGAGAAGGTCCATTTGCTTTCCCCGGAGTACCACCCATGTTGGTACTTGACCGCCAATTTTCGGCTCGATTGGGATGTAATCGGGGTGAAATTTTGGCTAAGGTGTGTCCTGTTCCGTCTGCAGCCATTGGCCATTGCCCTCGATCACTGTAGGCGAAATCAACAATTGACCCACCAGCTGGATCGCTCAGTATCAAATGATCTTTTCGGTTATTGAGTGATCCTTGGAAGGGGCCGAACACGGGACCTTCAATCACCCAATCGTAAGATTTGGCATACCATTGCTTCAATTTTTCTGGGTTTTTAGCGACTAAGAAATAAGTTCTCGGTTCAATAATCGTTCCTTCTGAAAACTGAAGTTTGATGCCTCGTGTGAACTGCCACTGACCGAGATCTAGCCGGTCGGCTTTTTCGTTATAGAGTTCAATGAACTCGTAATCGGTGTCGTTACTTTTCGTGGAGGTTTCTACCGAGGATTTCGCCTCTTTAGATGTTTTAGCTTCGCTGGGCGGATTATACATCACCTCCGTTATTTGTACGGCATTGACTGGCACCAAACAAGTCCAGCTAACAAGCAGCATCAGTAAGATTTTTACTGAAATGTGATGGTACATAAAATGAAGGTGTGCCATCATCTTCGTATGAATCCTATTTTGGCTTTGAGAATTGGCGTATTGTTTTTCAGCTAACAAATTAGTTTCCTCGATTATATTTTCAAACTGTACTTGGACGGTATTTTGGGACATGATTCGAAATACCTTGCAAATAATAGAGTACATCGTAAATTAGATCCCATGATTTGCTGAAAAAGTGCGATAGTAGCATTGTAACAAATATATTACGTAATTTGTGGTAAATTTGTGTCAACTTGCTATTACATTAGCCAAATTTACATTGCTAACAAGCGATTGTTAGTTGCCGATGTTGCTTTGCTATCGGGTACAAGAAGTTACTTCCCACCCTCTTTCATGCTCGGGTTATTTAAATGCGTTTGAAATGCTATGAGTCTTCCTTTTTGCAATTGTGATATCTATTTCTGTTGTGTTGGTCAGTATATGGATTAGTGGATGTGAAGATCCAGAACAGAAGGTTGAAAGACTAGTAAGTAAAGTTGCAGCATCAAAATCTAGATATCCGTCGCCATGCAGCAGGAGCATTAGGAAGAATAGGATTACACTATACCATGTACATTATTATCGTTACTGACAGATTTAACGGATTAGTCTTTAAAATCATAGTAAATATTTTTAGTTTATATTCCATGCAATCTTTCAATAAAGTTGTAAGTATTTGCTGGGAACTAACAGCATACTGTTTGCGTTGCGCCTTGCTTTCAACATGTGTTAAAATTAAATTGGTAATCGAATTTATTGATTTTAACAGTGTATGAGGTGAAAATGAACCGCGAATATCGGGTTGCAATTATGGGAGCAACTGGCGCCGTTGGAGCAATGATGATGTTACTTTTACAGGAAAGGAATTTCCCTGTTGCTTCGCTCAAATTGCTTGCCTCTCACCGATCGGCAGGTAACGTCTTAGAGTTTGGAGAAGAACCAATCGTTGTCGAAGAATTAACTCACCAATCATTTGAAGATGTTGATCTTGTGCTTGCATCTGCAGGTGGTTCCGTCAGTAAAGAGTTTCTCCCAACCGCTGTCGAAAAAGGGTGTCTTGTCATTGACAACACAAGCGCGTTTCGCATGGATCTCAACGTGCCATTAGTTATACCTGAAGTCAATATGCAGGCTGCACTACGCCATAAAGGCTTAATTGCGAATCCAAATTGCTCAACTATTCAAATGCTTGTTGCGCTTAAGCCTATTTACGATAAGGTTGGACTCAAGCGAATTGTTGTCTCGACATACCAGAGTGTTTCTGGTAAGGGTGGGAGTGCCGTTGATGAACTGATCGACCAAACAATTTCTGCATTGGAAGGGCGTGAAATTAAACTGGAGAAGTTCCCACACCAGATGGCTTTTAACGTTGCTTTCGATTGGCCGTTTCTTGACAGCGGCGACAATGAAGAAGAAGTCAAGATGATTAACGAAACCCATAAGATTCTGGAAAATGACTCAATTGGAGTGTCAGCCACAACAGTTCGAGTTCCTGTGCTTTACGCCCATTCTGAGTCCATCAACATTGAAACAGAAGACAACATTACGGCCAATCAGGCAAGGCAGATCCTCTCTGAGGCACCAGGTGTGGTGGTGACCGATGATCCAAACGAGCGAAAGTATCCACTTGCTGTCGATGCTGCGGGCACAGATCAAGTATATGTCGGTCGAATACGGGAAGACAGGTCGATTGAGAACGGATTGAATCTGTGGGTTGTTGCGGACAACCTAAGGAAAGGTGCTGCCTTAAACACGATTCAAATTGCGGAAGTGTTAGACCAAAGTCAAGTATGAATATTGTCCAGATTAGTTGAACTGAGATATGGCAGAACGAGATTACTACGAAGTGCTTGGCGTTAACAAGTCAGCTTCGCCTGATGAGATTAAAAAGGCTTATCGGAAAATCGCACTTAAATTTCATCCGGATAAAAATCCGGGTAATAAAGTTGCTGAAAGCAAATTTAAAGAGGCTTCTAACGCATACGAAGTGCTATCAGATCCCGACAAGCGAAAGATCTACGACATGCATGGTCATGCCGGCATAAACAATTCAGGCTTTCAGGGATTCAAAAGTCCCGAAGATATTTTTTCCCATTTCTCCGATATCTTTGGACGTGGTGGTGGGTTCGGAGATTTTGGTGAGGCTTTCGGCGATGTTTTTGGTGGTGGTCGTCGTCAACCAAGTGGCGATATGCAAGCAAAGTTGCCAATTTCTTTTGAGGATGCCGCACTCGGCACTGAGAAGCAAATCCAAGTTAACGGCAGAGCCATTAAGGTAAAAATCCCAGCTGGCATTAAGAATGGAGACAAACTAAACCTCAAAAATCAGGGGCAGAATGTCGGCAATGGCGAGCGTGGGACTCTGCTACTTGAGATTTTTGTTCAACCACATTCTAACTTTCAACGTGAGAATTTGGATGTGGTAACTACAGCAAAAATCCCTTTCACACTTGCAGCTTTGGGTGGAAAAGTTCGTATCCCTACCTTAAAAAATGATATGGATCTAAAAATTCCAGCAGGTACACAACCCGGGCAACAACTGCGTCTGCGTGGGCATGGTATTACGGATTATAAGGGGAGAAAGGGCGATCTGCGTGTTCAGGTTAGAGTTGAAGTACCCAAAAGATTGACTGATCGTCAGAAGATGATCCTTAATGAATTTTCTGAGACTTTAAAAAAATAAATAAATTTTTGGGGAGACTTTATGTTATCACTCTCTGAGCGAGGCAAACAGGTTGCTGCATCTTCCACGTTGGCAATCACGGCAAAGATTAATCAGATGGTTGCTGATGGTTTAGATGTAATCAAATTCGGTGCGGGTGAACCGGACTTCGACACACCTGAACACATTAAGGAAGCAGGGATCGATTCAATCCAGGCAGGCTTCACAAAATATACAGCGGTGGCTGGTATTATCGAACTCAGAAACGCGATCGTCACAAAATTTGGGAATGATAATAACCTAAGGTATAAACCGTCTGAGGTTATTGTTAATTGTGGTGCTAAACATACCATTTACAATATCCTACAAGCGATCTGTAATCCAGGAGATGAAGTTATTTTTGCTGCCCCCTACTGGGTTAGCTACATTGAAATAGTTAAACTGGCTGGTGGTATTCCCATCATTGTTGAAACAATTGCTAACCAGAATTTCTGTTTAACAGTTGATCAAATTGCAACGGAGGTAACTGACAAAACAAAGGCCGTTATTATCAACAGCCCAAGTAATCCTACTGGCACTATTTACGACAGTGAGGCACTTCGGGAAATAGCGGATTTGGCTGTCGACAAAAGATTTTATATTATCTCCGATGAAATTTACGAATCGCTTTTATATGATGGTTATCAACATTGTTCTATTGCTACCTTTAATAATGATATTAAGGCGATTACGTTTGTGGTGAATGGTGTTTCCAAAGCCTATTCTATGACCGGATGGCGTATCGGGTATGCAGCAGGACCAGAGGACGCAATATCGGCGATGAGCAGAATCCAGTCCCATAGCACTTCAAACCCAACATCCATCGCCCAAAAAGCAGCATTAACGGCCATATCCGGTTCTCAGGAAGCGGTCGAGAGTATGCGTGTTGCCTTTGAAAAGAGGCGAGATCTGATTTGCGAACGGTTCGACGGAATTGATGGTGTTACTTACGTTAAACCGCAAGGAGCATTCTATATTTTCCCGGATTTCTCTGACCATTATAGTCGTACAATTGATGGTTTTCAGATTAAAGGTTCACAAGATTTGGCTAATTTCTTACTTGAGTGTGTCAAAGTCGGTGTTGTCCCGGGAGTTGGATTTGGCGCGGACAAAAATATGCGCTTGTCCTTTGCCACCTCTGAAGTAGAAATTAACCGTGGGCTTGATCGAATAAAAAAGGCGTTGAATGGATAGTGATTTGATAGATATACACAGAACTTTGGTTATCATCAAACCTGATGCTGTTCAAAGAGGATTAGTCGGCGAGGTGGTTCGTCGTTTTGAACATAAAGGTTTAAAATTAGTTGGATTGAAGTTGTTTAACCTCCCCAGTGAAAAAGCGAAGGAATTATACCAACCCCACCATGGAAAATCCTTTTACAATTATTTGATTGAGTTTATGACCTCAAGTCCCATTGTTGCCATTTGTCTGGAGGGTGTAAATGCTATTGATATCGTTCGTATGATAAATGGAGCAACGAAACCTACAGAAGCCCAACCGGGTAGTATCCGCGGAGACTACTCAATTGATATTACGCGTAATGTTGTGCATGCATCTGACTCGGTTGAGAATGCGGCACGCGAGTTAGCAATTTTATTTGATCCAAGTGAATTAAATGAATATCAGCGGATCGACGATGGAATCCTTTATAGCCCGGAATGCTAAGTGAGGAGATAGAATGAAGCTCATACAATTTCATCAACCTGGTCTCGGTAAGCGGGTTGGAGTTGTAACTCGAGATGAAGAAATTATCGATGTCACAAGTGAGGAAACTCCTGATGTTCTCCAACTTCTCCAGCTGGCTAACAACGAAGGGATTAGTATTGGTGTAATTCTTGCCGATGTACAGGAGGAAGTTTCACAAGACGATGTCCTGGTGTTTGGGCCTGATAACGAAGGGGACAATGATAAGCTGAAATTTGCTGATCTGGATAATCATCCTGACCCAGACACACTTCATCTTTTGATGCCGCTAGATCCACCTGAAGCTTGGGGTTTTGGCGTAACCTATAAACGAAGTGCTGATATGCGTGATAAGGATAGTGATCAGAATATCTATAGCAGAGTTTATCATGCCGAACGCCCAGAAATGTTCTTCAAAGGAACAGCGACACGATGCACTGGACCAAATGGGGCAATTAGTATTCGGAGCGATTCTACTTTTACTGCTGCTGAACCAGAACTCGCATACATTCTTGGAGTCAATGGTGAAATTCTTGGCTATACGATCTGTAATGATGTCTCGGCATGGGATATTGAGCGCGAGAATCCACTCTATTTACCACAGTCGAAGATCTTTACCGGATGTTGTGCCATTGGCCCGATGTTCGTAACCCCATCTGAGGTAGATGATCCTTATCATCTGAACATCAAATGTCAAATATTTCGTAACGGCCAATTGGCATACCAAGGCGAAGTTAATACCTCACAGATAAATTGGAAGTTTGAAACCTTAACGGAATTCCTGCGGCGTGACAATCCAATCCCGCATGGTACCGTTGTCTCGACTGGTACTGGCATTATTACACCTGAAGACATGCCTCTCGCAGATGGTGATATCGTTGAGATTGAGATCGATGGTCTAGGTAAGCTGTCAAATCCAGTTAAACAATTGTAAAATTTAGGATGGAGGTCCTCTGCATTGATTATTGATATACGTGATATTACCAAGACTTACCGAATGGGGGACATTGAAGTTAAAGCGCTAAGAGGTGTTTCATTCACCGTTGAGAAAGGTGAGTTTATTGCAGTTATGGGGCCATCGGGATCAGGGAAATCGACAATGATGGATATTATGGGATGTCTAGCCTCACCATCAAGTGGTGAATATTATCTTGAAGATGAGGAAGTTAGTGACCTATCGGACAATCGATTGGCTGAAATTCGCAACAGGAAAATTGGGTTTGTCTTTCAATCTTTTAATCTTCTTCCTAGGACAACGGCACTTCACAATGTTGAACTGCCGTTAATATATGGAGGAACAAGTCGAAAAGAACGCCGAAAGAAGGCTTTTGAATCGCTGGAAGCTGTCGGTTTGGCCGACCGGGTAGGTCACAAGTCGAACGAATTATCCGGTGGTCAGATACAGAGGGTCGCCATTGCGCGCGCGTTAGTTAATAATCCCTCGCTCATATTTGCGGATGAACCAACAGGGAATTTGGACACTAAGTCGAGTGGAGAAATTATGGCAATCTTTGAACGGCTTAGTGAGGAGGGAAGTACCCTTGTTATGGTAACGCACGACCAGGAAATCGCTCAGTATGCTCAGCGTGTTATTCAGTTACGAGATGGATTAATTTCGAAGGATGAAAAAATTAACTCATCATGAGCCGGATTGCCATACGAACACCATCACGACTCCATTTTTCGTTGATCGATCTGAATGGAAAACTAGGGCGAATTGATGGTAGCGTTGGTTTAGCAATCGCCCAACCTGAGTTTCGCATTATCGCCCAAAAGGCAAACAGTGTTTTAATCAATTCCAATCAATACGCCAATCGTGCCAGAAAAATCGTTGAGAAGTTAAAAAAAAATACGATTTTCCTGGCATCAGCCTTGATGTTGTTTCAGAGATCCCAGCACACTTTGGATTTGGATCTGGTACTCAAATCTCACTGGGCATCGCTCAAGCGGTCAACGAACTTTACAACCTGAAGCAAGGCGTTCAAGAACTAGCAATAGCCGTTGGTCGCGGTGGCACATCTGGAGTCGGAATCACCGCTTTTGCACAAGGAGGATTCATCCTTGATGGCGGACATAAATACCCGGACCAAAAATCATCTTTCTTACCTTCGTCTGCTGCTGAGGAGGTAGCCCCTCCGCCTTTACTGATTCGTCATGATTTCCCCGACTGGAACATATTAATTGTTATTCCCAATTGCGATCAAATATCAGGTGAAATCGAGATAAATCTCTTTAAAACGCTTTGTCCCCAACCAGAATATACGGCTGGCCGTTTATCGCATCTCATTTTAATGAAGATGATACCTGCTGTGTTTGAAGCAGATTTGTATGCTTTTTGTGATGCTGTTAACCAAATTCAAACGTTTGGTTGGAAGAGGGTAGAGATTGATGCACGAGGTGAAGTCTTGCAAAGCACCATTGATTTTCTTCTTGAAAATGGGGCCATCGGCGCTGGTGTTAGTAGTTGGGGACCAGCTGTATTTGCTTTCAGTGAAACTATGGATGAGCTCTACCAACGCACAAAACATTTTCTACTTTCGAACCGGGGAAGCTGCTTTATCACTAAAGCGGACAATTTTGGTGCTTCAATCGAATGAAAAGAATTTGGATCGTTTACTTGCTGTTGATTGTTTTTATCATTGGTTGCCGTTTAGATCCTGATCAATCTGACATCCTTTCTATCCCTCAAATACGAATTTCCCTGCCAGAAGACGGTAAATCTCAAATTTCGCGAATCCTCGTTTTTATTGAAGGAAGTGGTCGAAAGCTCTTACCCCAAGAATTCTTAATTAAAGACAATATTACGGAAGTTTTCCTCGATTTCGCTATTCCAATTGATGCCGAAGAAATTCGGGTTGAGGCCTATGACAAAGATAATCAACTGATTTTTGATGGTGATGCGGGGGTATCTTTTACTGATAAAATACCGATAGATATCAATCTAGATCCGATTATGCCAATGATTAGACTGAAGATGATTGGTAATATTGTGAGAGTGGGTGAAACCTTTGGCATACAGGTTTTGTTGCGGTATGCAGAAGATGTATTTGCTGTTGCTTTTGAAATTGAGTATGATCCCGAATTCCTGCAAGTCACCGATGTGATAGAGGGTGAATTATGGGATGACAAGATTCTAATGATATCCGATTATGAGTTCGAGAACCATCCCCCCGGAAAACTCAATATCGGTATAACACAACTTGAGTCTGGTAAAATTAAAAACTCTGGTGAAATCGCGGTGGTTCGGTTTTGGGCTAAACAGGTAGGAGAAAGCAAAATCCGCTTGCTAGGCAACAATCGGCTTAGGGTTGAAAAAGCAAATGGAAAGCTGATTGATAACTATGAATCAATTGCTGAGCTAATAGATCGTGCAGAAATCTCCCTTGGAATAAAAAAATGATAAAGCATTTATTTTTTTATTATCAATTACTGGCACTGTTTTTTCTCTTAAATGGTTGTATTGTCAGTCGAAATTACTATGGAACGTGGGCATTTAATCGGAGTGAATATAATGAAGCTGCCTTTAATCTCAGTGCAGCGGTACGGGACGAACCCAATAACCAATTGGCTTGGCAACAGTTGGGGATTTCCTATTATAACTTGGGGAAATATGAAGAATCGAGGTTAGCGCTGTCACGTGCGTTCGGCCTTGATCGTACGGATATTAAAGCTGGTGCCTACCTGACCTCAATTGGATACCGATTACGGGATTATCAACTGGTTAAAGAAATAGCCGACCAGATATTACCATATATAGATAGCGTTCGTATTCGGCAGATTATTGATTTTTACCTGCTTGAGTTGATGTCTGAGAAACGTCAACAGGATATTAAAATTATGATCTCTGATCAGGTTGAGGTTGACGGCCAGTTGATCGCAGTTATGCCAATTGCTGACTTAGTAGGGAATTGGCGTTCTGCTGAAGTATCAAGCAGTTTAAGTTATCTGATGAGCGAATTGTTTGCTAATCCCCAAAAGACTGATTTTCTTGTTGTTCAAGATGTGGCTAGAAAGATAGCACCTGATGAAAACTTAGTTGACATTACACTCGGTGCGGAGATTGCGAATCGGATGGGAGCTGGATCGGCGGTCATTGGAACCTTAATGCAAACTAAACACGAAAACCAATTTCAACTAAACCTGACGCTAGTGAAAGCGGAAATCGGGCAAATCCGTGAATTCGATCTCATCATTGGCACAGAAGTTGATCTAGCAAAACAGGTTAAGAATCTAACTGACACAATTGCCGGTAAATCCGATAACAGAAGTATACTCACACTTTTGGATTTTGCCAAAGGACGGTACCATCTCGATAGGGGGGAATATAGTAAAGCGATTCAAAAATTCCGCCGTGCCAGTACCAGATCCGTAGGATTTTCACGTGCAAGAACTTTTCTAGAACAGACACGGAAATTAGTCAAATACCAAAAAAAGTTCCAGAAGAAAATAAATGCAGGGAAAATTGTTGAGCAGCGGGAGCGGATACTCAGTGACCGCCAAAAATTGCTACGAACCATGGACCTCCACTTTGAACCGCCAACTGTTCGTGGTAACGGTGACCAGAGATTTCCGGGCACTGATATCCCAATTCGGGTTGAACTTCAATGAATAAGCGATGGATTATTTGCATTTCAGCCTTGACTATCGGCTTCATTTTTCCAGTTGTATCTATATCGTCGAACCTCGATGGCTTTGAACAAAAAGTTGTCTTTCAATATTGGAGGATTGATCGAAAACAGGAAACGATTAGCTGGTTTCGTCAAAATTCTTTCCCGATATTTGTTCAGTGTGCGGTGGTTGACAATGTCATGATATCGGCGTCTAGATCAATGGCGGCAATGAAGAGCAATGATCAAACTCTCAGAGGATTGGGCGATACAAAAATCAGATTCAACTATCAATTACCAACTGGATATTTTCGTACTTCGATAGGTGTCTCCCTGCCTCTTGGGAAGAACATACTGAAGGCTGGAGAGATAAATCTGGCCAACAAGCTGTATCATGAAATATTTGAGATTGATGTTGCGCGTCTTGGACGAGGACTGGATCTGGATGCATCGCTGATAGGTGCTATAACACTCAAATCAATTCTGCTGAGTGCAGGAATGAACTATCTGCGAACAGGTAGCTATAATATTATAAAGAATACATTTAGTTACGATCCTGGTGATCAGATTCAGTTCCTTTTGGGAAGCCAGATCGATAGACACTGGATCGTTTACCAAAATACTCTCGTCTATCGGAACTATAGTGTCGATAGAATTGGCGGCACCAAATCATTTGAACAAGGATCAGAATTGGAGTGGTATTCAAGCTTAATGATAAGTGTTTTGAAAGCACAAATCGATTTTTCTCTTGATCATAAGTGGAGTGAACCGAATCCATCAGTTACTGAATTCGGTTTTCAGAGGGGCAATACCAACAGGAATGCAAGAAAATTAGGTTTTGGACTGCGATATCCGATGACGCCGACGCTAGACATATCAGCGAGATTTAGTAACTATTATATTGCTAGTGACGAATCAGGCCGAGGACGATCCTCCGTCAAGCAAATCAGCATGGGAAGCTATTTGCAGATAACCGATTATATCAGGTTACAGTTGGAAGGTCGATTTTCTGGCGGTCAGATGGAAAACGGCACCCTCAAACTGACTGGGCGAACTTACTTAGCTGTACTTCAAGCTTCTATTTGACCTATCGACCGTGAATTTTTTGCAGATCAATGCGTGTGTCCGTTGCGTCAGAAACAGCATTTGTCCAGATGATATCATTAGAACTCTGTAAACTCATCAGAGCGACATCGACCAATGGATTAGACAACACATAGTTCAACAGGAAACTGTCAATTTCAGCTTCCGCTATCTGACCAGGAAAACTGTGATGCATCAGGCGTTGAAAGGATTGGCTTGTGGTTGAACGCATCAGTATAATCCCTATTTCTTGCCTTTCAGCGTCGGCTATCACACCTCGAGTGGCAAACGAGTCGCAGGTACTCTGGTACATCAGATTGTAATGAATTTGCATTATATCGAATTCATCGGTGGCAATCATCTGTTCGACGCCTGTTGAAGGACCATCTGCAGAGAAACCGATGAAACGAATTTTTCCCTGATTTTTTAGTTTTTTATATGTTTCTAACCCGCCCTGATCCAATACCTGTGATGCTTCTGAAGATGTAAACCAACCGCCATGAAATTGCAGGATATCAATTATATCGGTATTGAGCCGTTTTAAGCTTTCTTCTACACTGGAAACGATACCTTCTGGGTCGTAGGCTTCTGTTTTGGTGGTAATGATAAGTTGATCCCGTTTCCCTGAAATAGCTTTGCCGATGATGGTTTCACTTGTTCCCTCGCCATAAGTTGGTGCAGTATCGATGAAATTCAAACCGACATCAAAAGCCTGATGCAGTATCTCAATAACTATCTGTGGATCTTGACCTGAACGGATGCGTCCACCTCCATACCCGATTTCTGAGGCGTTGAGTCCAGTACGGCCAAGTATACGGTATTTCATTCAATGAATCCTTTCACTATTAGGAATGGATAGCTAGAAATATTTTTGAACTCTGATGATAGCAGACTCTGTCTGAAAACGTCAACATCAGACTATTCCACCTATTATAACTATTCCATTTTTCCCTGATACAGTAAGGGTTTCAAAGGTTTCTGGACACAGTCTATCAGACCCCTGTCTGTGTTGTCAAGTGTGTCTTCTTCCTACCTCTCCCAGACCGATTCCTGAGTACTGTTGGTCTCGAACTGTTAACTTTATTATAACATAATGATATACAGAGGTTAACCTCTCCATGGACAGGACTCACCTAAATACCCACCTGTCACCAATAATGACATCCGCATATGGAAAGTGTTCTTGCAACTTATCGATGATTTCCCCATTATCGTGTTTCTTAAAAATCTCATTCCATTTAAGATCCTTGTCAAATGCTTCCTCTGTTATTGTTCGGACTTGACCTGTGAACCTATTGTATTTCTGTGGTTTTTCGGAAAACCCCAATTGCCGTTTCATCTCATCTATTGATGTCGTATTGTCCATATCCGATACTATGACATAGTCCAGATTAACCATTGCATTCCATACTGTTACATAGATATCATGTTTCCGTTTCCGTTCACGGGGTTTATTAAGTTCGAGTGATCCCGTACCCGATTCCTCGATCTCCCTGTCTGAATTATCACTAGTATCCGGTTTTCCGGTTGGAGTCCGTTTCCTGTCCATATCGTTCCTTTGAGACTCCGTATCCCTGTCAAAACCAACTGGTATTTCCCTGACTGAATCCTCGGTATGGGTTTTGACCGGATCGTCCACAACTACGAGGTAAATTACCCGGTGTTCCTTGAAGTCGGATACATCAATACTATTACCTTCCGTAGTAAATTTCTTGGACTTCAATTTCTCATCACCGAATATCCTACTGTAATCATATTCATGTCCTGTCATTTTGGATTTCTTCATGATAAAGGTCAGAATCCTGCACAGTGAGAATCCAATCGAACCGTCTGCATATCTCGTTACCTGTACGGATGTAGGCTGTTTGATCCTGTCATTGTACTCCGTGAGTGATTCTCCGGATTCTTGGTGTATTGATTTTTCCAGAAACGTCAATTTAAGTATTGAACCTTCACCATCTGGATACGTCATGGGTACGACATGACAATGGATATCGCCGTCGAACTCACCTTTCAATTGTTTCGTAAATCCCTTGGAGAACCTGATATTTCTTCTCACCTGTATTCTATCCCTGTCTAGATTGATTCTAATCGTTGCACTTACCCTGTCCAACAGATGTTTATGTAACCCTTCCAATAATTCCTTTTCGTACTTCATTGTATTTCCCCTTGAACCCTATTCAAATTTTGCACAAAAAAATACCCACAATGAATGCGGGTATTTGAATGTCGTCTGACATTCCATAATGAAATCGACGACTTAATCAACTAATGGAAAAGGGGAAATTAATATGGATTCGATTATGTTTGAAATTGTGTCTATATGACTCTGTTTATCTCCGTTTCAACGACTTCACTATCGATGCCACCGAGAATACCTTACTCAGTAATCCTTTGGATTTCATATCACCACTCGTTGCCAACACTAATAGTACCAGTGACGATATCAGTACATTCTGTACGCCTAATAAATTACATTTCGTACCCACGTCTTTCGACCTGGCAATATCAGTCGTAGTTTTACGGATATTGCCGACCACCCTCATTGCGACGGTATTGGACATAGTACCGCTTGCTTCGGTCAGTTCAGTCAGAATACCGACAAAATCATCAAATACGTCTATGCACGACGTGAACGTGTCATCGTCGACATAGTCCTTGAATCCCTGTATGTTTTCCTCCATTCCATTTCTTGGAAGTTCAATCATTAGCTGTTCTCCAATTTCGTATTTCACACCTAGACTCCGATATGATTCATCCAACGACTTTTCGGTGTCGGATTCTTGGTGTATTCGTCTATGAAATTGTCTATGGATCTTTCGATTAGATCCCTTTTGGTCATCCCGAGTAATCCCAATATCGAGTTTAACTTTAGGATCTTGTTCCTTTCCAATTTGTATTGGATTAACATTTCCCGTGTATCGTGTTTCATGTGTTCTCCTTTTTCGGTTGATCGCCAAAAGTGATAATTTGGTGATAATATTAAGAAAATTTGTTGGTAAGGTTGTTCTCATCTTATAAAATACTGTGTATCCTGGGGGATGACCTTTAACTCCTTAGTTCCCTTTTCCATTAGTTGATTAAGTGGTTAAAGACATTAAATCATTCATCACTATTATTTATAAGAGGCCCAGCCAAGGAATTATCGAATCCACCGTAGGCTGGATTCGATAATGACGACGGCCGAACGAAGTGAGGCTAATGCAGATGGGATAATTGACTTGAGATCAGGAAAGGAAATTTGTCTCATCTGGGAATGGAGAATTCGGCTGTATTCGTTACACAAGAACAAAGTTGCATAGACGTAAAGACTGGAAAGATTGAACTTACGATGAGGTTGAAGATATTGTACTGAAGAGGATGTAGGTACAGTTTGGTCTAATTAAATCAATAGTGAAATCACAAAAAAAGAGGACGTGTTGTTCTTCTCGGTCAAGCCGATCACGTCCTCTTTTTTGTTTCAGATTACAATTATTTCTTGTTGTTACAATCCAAGTTGTTCCTTTAAATTAGTCAGGTAATCCAAATGATGTCCCCATGTTTCCAGTGGAACAACTTCCCAGCGATGTTCCATCCAAAAGGGTAGACCTTGTATTAATTCAGTCACTTCATCATTAGATTCTGCCTTGATGATGAAGACGTGTCTTCTTTGGGCTAATGGAACACCACCAGCTAATATTTCCCCTTCCTCTTCCAGTTTACCTAGGATTTCTATGGAAGTCATTACTTGTTCAAACATTAGTTTACTTTGTTCAGGTTCCCGTGGAGATCCCTGTAAAAAATGGTCAGTTGTTACTAAGTAAAGCATATTGAACTCCTCCTATTAGTTGATACCAATAGGAAACGGTGATTCTGAGGAGTCCTATTACATCAAATCATTATCTATAGGGGATTAAGATACTGGAAGGAGTCATGTTAAATTGACCTGAGATCAGGAGGGGAATATTGGAATCCGAAGGACAGCCAAGTTGGATATCCTTTGTCGGAATTTCTGGTCGATGTTAAATTGATTTGCAACTCTCTCTGCAGTATTGATATTCAGATCGCAAATGGCTGTAACATCAGTTTCTTCAATTGCCTGAAATGAACGAACAAATGATTGTCTACACGACGCACCAACGATGCCAACTTTAAGTTTATTCGTCATAGACTTGGTTGCTCTCCTCGTTGTAGTCGTAGGGATGATTCCGAAAGATGTAGTCGATTGGTTCATCAATGAACTCCGCATTTGAATCAAGATACTCGTTTTCAAAAGCAGATTCGCAACCTTTCTCAAACTGTAATTTCGTACTAGTTCGATACCAACTGACATAATGAACCATGGCTACCATCTGCCGAGGGGTATTTGAGTAATTCGGCATTCCACGATGCCAGAGCCGCTTGTCGCGAATCAACACAGCACCTTTCTTGGTGTTGCCTCGCACGGGCGGCGCAAAATCTCGACGAGCCTTTACGCGTTTTAGGTCCACCTTGATATCGTCATATCGAGACACACTAATGTCAGAGTGAGAACCGGGCCATAATTCAACGCTACCGTTTTCTTCGTTGACCTCAAGCGGGGCAACGTTTACAACCAAAGAAAATACGGGATGTGCAACCCGAAGATTCTGCCATAGCTGTCCAGTGTCGACATGGACTGGCTGAGTGCCACTTCCTGGTAGGTTGGTATTTCCACTGAAATAGCTATTATAGACACCGTCCCCTAACACTTTGTGAGTTACCTGTGTTACAAAAGGGTTAGCCACCAGTTCTCGAAAAATATAGGGTGCATAAGGTGGTGCATCTTGTTGAATATGCCCTTTAACAAAGTTAATTGGCATAACTTTTTCTTTAGCTGACACCAGTGTCTGGAGATCTTCCAGCATCTTTTGACGCAATATATCCAGTTTATGGTGAGGGACAACATTTTCAAGCACAACATAACCATCATTGTGGATCGAATCTACTGCTCGCTGCAAGTGAACTTCTGATACTTTATGATCGACTAATTCTTCGTCGCTAATTGTAACTTTCATCTCACCCTCTGTCAGAACACAATACGATCAAATGGTAGCAAATTCATCGATTTTAAATCAAGCCAAATATGCCACAACCCTTCATCAAAACTATGATATAATTGTCAGTCATAAGCGGTTTACTGTTAACCTCAATCGCAATTCAATTGTTTGTTTTTGTTTATGACCTGTTGAATGTCCACCCAACGTATCGAGCGATCGTGTTTGTTGTTATGGCGTTCAAGGGACGTCCGACGTTATTCCCTGGGCGTGACTAGTCGCGAGATAGGTTGAGTTTTATTTATTGTGTATGGTTTTGATGGGGGTGGATGCTTGCTGTTGATCAGTTGTTATG
>DTUY01000256.1 GCA_012963885.1 Candidatus Poribacteria bacterium
TATCATATTCACATTTACAAAACGCGGCAGAGGTAATAGCCATTCACTTTCCGTGGATAATGGATCTTGAATAGCCATTGAATTGTACTATTACCTCTGCAATGGTAAGTTTGATCATTGCCGTAATCGGAACAGCCATTAGGAGTCCGATAAACCCAAGGAACTGCTCTCCCAATAAAACAACCACAATAGTCGTAATCGGTCCAAGTTCAACACTCTTACCAATCAACAAAGGAAAGATAACAGCATTGTCAATTACTTGGACCGCAATCGTTATCAAACCAATACCCATTAAACTCCAACCAAAGCCAAATCGCGTTTCTATCTCAATAAAAGCAATAATTATGGCAGGAACCGCACCGATAAACGGCCCAACATAAGGTATGAGATTAGCAAGTCCCGCAATAAGTCCCAAAATCAAGGCAAACTTGAGCCCCAAAACCCAGTAGCCGATTGCGCATAAGATAGAAATCAGTATTGTTTGGATGACACGGCTACGAAGGTAATCGCCTAACTGCCGATTGAGTCCGTCCAGTAAGATGAGAAATGGTTCGAAAAAACGATTCGGAACAATTCGAATAAATGTTTTTTTAATTTCCTCTCCACTACTGAGCATAAAAAAAGTCAGGAAAAAAACAATAATCCCCGTGGTAAAAGCAGAAAATAGTCCTTTAGCAGAACTAGTGAGTGTTCTAATCACCCCTTCTGATTGGTTACGTAGAAATGCATTTATTTTGTCAATACTTGATTGGATAAGTATCTCCCATGCATCATGGTTCTGGGGATCTCCATTGCCTGAAGACACATCTCCCAAACTTTTTATGAGAAGATATTGTATAGACTTTGGTAATCGTTCAATGTATGTAATTCCCAAAGCAGCAAAATCACTTCTCCACTCTGGCCTCTGCATATATACAACTTGTGCTTGAACCTGCCTGATTGCAATAGATGCGGCAAAAATAACACCCGCAAGGATAAATAATGTAAGAACCAGTATTGTTATTAACCGATTAACACCTCTGCGTTCAACATGTTTAACAACTGGACTTAGGACATAGGCAATCAAGAAAGAGAATAGCAATAATGTCGCCGTGTTCTTAATCAGGTAAATACCGGCAAGTATAATTGCGACTGCGATAACACTGGTACTAAGGACAATGATTCTTAGAATAGTATTGCTTTCACGGATGTGACGGGTTTGCTCGCGACTCTCACCCATCGTATTTTGAGCGGAGCACGCAATTTCGCTCAAGCTCTCTATAATTGGTGCGATCGTCTCAATGGCGAGTATTCCTGCTGTCGAATAGGGTTGATTCGACGATTGTTCTGAGTTGGTGGAATTGGGGGCTGTTTTTTCTTCGTTCATTCTTCGGTTTTTATTTTGAAATCCTCAACACTCTGGTGTGAATCTTCAGTTTTTGTTTTTATCTCTTTGGTTAAATTTTGAAGTCGATCGATTTCATATTGGGCCTTTTGCAATTCTTGATTGGTAAATCTCAATCTAGAGGCAAGAACCCGCGCCAGCACAAAGATGACCTTAGACGCTAGTTTGGGGTCTGATTCGATCAAATTGAGGAGTTCAGGTCGAAAGAATCCAATAATTTTTGATGGCTGAATTGCGGTAACTGTAGCTGTACGCGGAGCACTGTCCAACAGACCAACATCTCCAAAAAAAGTGCCATCTTCTAAAGTCGTTAAAGTAATGATTGTACTATCTTCTACTTCTCGTGTTACCTTGACGGCACCATCCAGAATGACATACATCCCAGCGGAATCCTGTCCTTCAATGACGATAATTTCATTTTCAGCGTATGTGCGCTGGTAAGCAATTCTGGCGAAATTTCGCAGTTCCCGATTGCTTAGACCATCAAAAATCTGGATCTGTTTAAGAATGTCAATAGTATCGCGCTCAACTTGCTTTCGATCCGTTCGTCCAGCGACAGAATCCCAAAGCCCATCACAGTATTCGGTCTCCGACATAATTCCCATGTTATCTGTAGGATTTTGATGCATTTTATTACAGTTGGTAAATTTTGTCAACCGAAGTGCGCGATTCAATCAGTGCTTGAATAACTTTTCGAATGTCATCGTCTGTATGGGTGGCAATAACCGATATTCTCAGACGACTGGTGCCTTCAGGGACGGTGGGAGGCCGGATTGCAGGTGCATAAACGCCATGTTCAAATAGAACTTCTGAGAAATGCAATGTTCGCTTTGCAGATCCAATAATCAGTGGAATAATCTGCGTTTCATTTACCAAGAAATCAAATTTATGTTGATGAAGCTCATTTTTCAGTTTTCGCGCATTTCCCAACAGTTTTTGGCGAGTTTCGACGCAGGAATGGATGATATCAACTGCGGCCGCTGCCGCTGCCAGAGTCGCAGGAGGAAGACCGGTAGAAAAAATAAAACTTCGGGCTTGATTAATCAATAGATCAATCAGGTTTTTGCTGGCGGCAACATACCCTCCAAGTCCGCCGACGGCCTTGCTTAAAGTACCAATTTGAATAATATCCCGATTCTTACTAAGTCCAAAATATTCAACCGTTCCGCTCCCCTTTCTTCCTAAAACCCCAAACCCATGTGCGTCATCAACGATCAGCCTTGCACCATATCGGCAGGCTAAATCATAGATAGCTGGAAGTGGTGCAATATCACCATCCATGCTGAAGACACCATCAGTGATGATCCACCGACGCTGATATCTGCCAGCGTCTTTGAGCAAGTGTTCCAAGTGAGTCAGATCGGAATGCAAATAAATTAATTTTTCGGCTTTACTTAAGCGGCAACCGTCTATGATGCTGGCGTGATTCAATTGGTCACTCAAGATCAGATCGCCCTCGACGGCTAGAACTGAAATCACTCCAATGTTAGCCAAATAACCCGAACTGAAGACAATCGCAGCTTCAGTTTGTTTGAGCTTAGCAATTTTTTCCTCCAGTTCCGCATAGAGGTTGAGATTCCCAGTCGTCAACCTCGATCCGCTTGATCCAGTTCCAAATCCTACCAAGGCGTTCTTGGCCGCTTCAATTACCTGAGGATGGGCACTAAGGCCAAGATAATTGTTTGATCCCAGAAGAATTATCTCCCGACCATCAATCTTAGCCCGTCCAAGTGGCAGGCTCTCAACTGACCTCAGTGAACGCCAAAGATTATTTTGTCTCAGTCGTCCGATCTCATCTTTAATCCAGGAATGGTGATCCATACCAAAATTATATGCAGATGGTTAAAATCTTTCAACAATTCCATCATACATTCTTTGACAAAAAGAACGGCATATAGGATAATTAACTTTCATGAACAGACAGTGTCGAGGCTGAATAATGCTTTTAATTAATGAAGACAAAAAAAAATTCAAAGAAAACGGTTATCTAATCAAACGAAAAGTAATAGATCCCGAGCGTGTTGAGGCTGCTTTAGATGTGATCTGGGAAAATATCGAGGAAGACCGAAATAATCCAGAAACATGGATAGGCAAAGGCTACCGCGTCGCGCCTGTTGGTGGTGAAGAAGCATTAAAACGTATCGTCTATAGCGATCCTGTCTTTACTATGGCTGAAGAATTAGTCGGTAAAGGTCAACTGCACCCAGATGGTGGGGCAGGTCCGCATTTGGGTTTCCCCAATCCAGCTGCAGACTGGAACCCACCGCGACAGGGACATCTTGATGGATACCATACGCCATCAAACGGTGTACCCAAAGGAACTGTCAGCAGTTTTACGCTGGGCGCGACAGTTTATCTTGATCAGGTTCCGTCAAAGGGTGGAGGTTTCACCATATGGCCGGGAAGTCATATCGTTTGGGCGGAGTATTTTCAGTATCACGATATTGATAGCTTGCCTGGAGGGATTGCCCCTTTTGACCTCGGTGAAGGGCTTGAATTCACTGGATCATCAGGTGATGTTTGTTTTTGGCATCACCTGATGACACATACAGCTGGTTCGAATGTAGGGCAGAACATTAGAATAGCTGCAATCTCTCGTTTGCGACGCAAGGATCTAAATGACATTAAAGACGAATTTCCTGAAGATATGTGGAAATACTGGGAAGGTATAAGCTAGCAATTGATCGATTTTAAACTTTACGCAATTACCGATCGACGATTATGTCAACCACAATTGATACAGGACCATGTTGCCTCTCTTCTCGATGCTGGAGTACGAGCGATACAGTTGCGTGAAAAAGATCTATCAGACACCGAATTACGGAGTGTCGCGGTTCCCATAGACCACATTTGCAAATCCTATTCTGCTAAACTATTTATCAATTCGCATATAAATATCGCGACTGATATAGGCGTGGACGGCGTACACTTTCCAGAACCTTTATCGGACACTATCCAAAAGGCAAAAGCTGAGCACCTGTTGGTTGGATGTTCAGTCCATGACCTTGATGTTGCTCGAAAGAGACAGATGGAAGGAGCGAATTTTGTGACCTATAGTCCGATTTATCCTACAACAAGCAAACCGAACCCTGCTGTTGGGCTTGAAGGCCTGAGTCAAGTTGCGGGATCCTTAGATATCCCAGTTTTCGCACTTGGGGGTATTACACCTAGTAGGGTATTAGACTGTTTAAAATCAGGTGCTTTTGGGGTCGCTGTTATGTCCAGTGTAATGTCTTATAAAACCGGAATTGATCAAGCAAAAAACTACTTAAAACAAATCGAGGAATACTTATGAAAATTGGTGTGACACAAATTATTCTGGGGAACATGTCTGTAGATAATACCATAGGTCTATGTCAAACAGCTGGCTATCAAGCTGTCGAACTTACTTTTCGGGATGGAAAGGATATCCATGTTGATTTGAATAATGATAAAATTCGGGCAGTAGCCGACAAATTCCATGAAGCAGACATTGAAATCACAAGTATAACTGCTTTGAAAGGGAGTCTTCTGAGTTCAGATTCGTCCGAACGAGTGGAGGCAGCAAAATCGGTCGAACGGGCTCTTGAAGTTGCCGGAATATTAGGAACAGGCGCTATTCTAGTCCATCCAGGACAACTTAGTGTTCAAGGAACCTATCAGCAAGCTTGGGATAACCTCGTTGGTACACTCAAGGATTTGGCGCCTGTGGCCGAACGATGTAAGGTCGCAATTGGTCTTGAGAATGTGTGGAACAAATTCTTATTAAGCCCAAAGGAAATGCGGGAAATTGTAGATGAAGTTAATAATGACTGGATTGGTGTTTATCTTGATACTGCTAATATGATGGCTTATGGTTATCCGGAACATTGGATTCGTGAACTTGGCGATCGTATTAAACGGGTTCATCTGAAAGATTTCAGCCGTGGTGAGCATCGATTTGTAAACCTGCTAGACGGCGATACTGACTGGCCAACTGTAATGAGTGAACTTCGCTCTGTAGGATATACAAATTCGATCATTCATGAAGTTGGAGGTGACCGAGAAGCACAGATTGATCTAGCAGAGAGGATGCGAAAAATTGTTTCCATGTAGTCGACAATATTGCATTATATGGGATAGTCGTAAAATTTAATTCTAAGGAGATTGTAATATGGCAGAAAACAGTGATATCCAGGTGATTGCTTGGTCAGAATTCACAGAGCCACAGTCTGTTTATCCGACAGGGATACACGGTTGTTTGGCAGAGCATCTCAACAATTGTCAGGGGATTACTACCAGCGTTTCAGGCCTGGAGGATCCTGATCAGGGCGTTAGTGAAGAACAACTTGAAACAGCAGATGTATTGATGTGGTTCGGTCATACCAAACATGGAGATATAGTGGACGAAAGCGTGAAACGAATTGTCAAACACGTCAAGGAAAACGGGCTAGGTTTTCTAGGACTGCATTCAACCCACTTTGCTCGTCCATTTAAAGCACTGATGGAAACCGAATGTTCTTTTCGGGCATACGTTGAAAATGGGACGAAAGGGGATATCAAGATCGTGGCTCCGGATCATCCGATTGCTAAAGATGTCAGTGATTTTACGATTCCGCAAGTGGAATGGTATGGTGAACCCTACGCTGTTCCTAAAGCAGAAACTGTTGTTTTGGCTGGGATATATGACAACTATACTGAACTAACTCGGGATGGTCTGGTATGGACAGTGGAAAATGGGCGTGTGTTTTATTTTCGACCGGGTCACGAAACCTTTCCAATTTATCATATGCCAGAAGTCAAGAAGATCGTTGAAAACGCCGTACGGTGGCTAGCGAAGATAACATAATAATTCACAGAATCGTCAGCGAATTTAAGATTCCGCCGTCGGATTAAGTTCCGAGCATCCTACTGACATATCGCCCTTTAGCCACCTAAATCTTCTATTCCGAACTACCATCGTCCGAGATATAAGGAACGGTTACCCATCGGTATATAAACACG
>DTUY01000257.1:0-2722 GCA_012963885.1 Candidatus Poribacteria bacterium
ATGTTTTACTATCATTCACTGTCAGCATCCATGGCAGGTTAAACTATGCAGGATTTCACTTATCAATTGGATTCACCTGTTTAGATAGATGGGGCCACCTCTAAACGAACACCACAGCGTTAGTGAAATTGTGCAGTTACCCACCCGCACACTATGAGGTTTTGAATCCAAATTTAATACTAGGACAATCTCTTCAACATTTTTATTTTGGACTTTTCGTTTGATCTTTGGCAATATGGAAACTAGGAAAAGAATTCTAGTGTTAGCATCAATCAACGTGGATCCAAAAGTCTTTAACCTGATGGGAAAATCAGTTATACTAACACGGTCAGTTTTTTGAATCGATTGGATCCGGAGAAGCACCCCTAATCAATGCTGGATCTTGAGTTTGAGTTGGTATATTTAAACTGTTGAATTCTTCTTGAAAGAGGTAAAAAAAGTGTTGGTGAGCCTACTCCCGCAGGAAGTTCAGTTGTTTCGGCACAATGGTTTTGTCAAGTTGCCAACCCAGTTTTCATTAGAGAGAGTTAAAGCTTTAAAAGCCGTAATTTCACAAAATATAGACCAAGCCGTAGAGCCAGTCGTCCGTCAAAACGATCGAATTATACGCATTTCCAATCTTTGGTCGCGAGGGCGTATCTTCCGAGAGTCAATAGCGTCTGATGAGATCCTTGACCCATTGGAGAAACTGTTAGGTTCTAATATTGAATTCGTTCTCAACCGTCATAATCATGTCTATCTTCGTGACCGAAGTTCAACACATTCCTTGGAACCTCATCGTGATGTGATGCATTGGTCTCGTACGATTGTCACCGTATTGGTTTACTTGGAGGATACTAATGTGGAAAACGGTTGTACTTATGTTGTTCCTGGGTCACATCATTTGCCCGATCTACTTAACTTTGCTGACCAAGAACATCTGCGTAAAATTGTGCAAGAACAGTGTATTCCGGTACCGATGTCAGCAGGGGAGATGCTAGCGATCGACAGTATGATTATTCATTCCGCTGGTAGGAATCAGACCGATGGCACACGTATGAGTATGACGTTAGGCTATCATAGCGTTGATGAGCTGTCGCCAGTTGAAAATTCTAAGCGTATTCTAGTTCGCGGACGGCGAATCTATCGAGGGAATGAGGTCAATTAACATAACTTGACTCTTCCAAAATTTCGTAGAAGCATAAAGGATTTAGCGTTTCTTAGGAATAAAATCCGTATCATTTTTTAAAAGGAGTCAATAATGATTGAAGTCGCCGAAATGCTATCACCACATCCATCAGCGTTATGGACAATGGTCAAACAGTGTGGTATTAATCACGTAGTTGGTACCATGGATTTCAGTCGGGGCACAGAGAACCTAAATCCGGAGGATCTTCCTTGGGGATATAACTCACTAGCAGGCGTTAAAAAAAACTATCAGGATTCTGGGTTTGAACTGGCTGTCATCGAAAGTCGCCCACCACTTAACAAAGCTAAACTTGGGTTGCCAGGACGTGATGAGGAAATTGATTCTGTTTGTCAATTGATTCGAAATATGGGAAGGCTTGAGATTCCTGTTTGGTGTTACGAGTGGATGCCGGTATTTAATTGGTTAAGAACTTCCAAGGGTATTCCATCACGTGGTGGAGCATTAGTCACTGGTTATGATCATCAGCAAATGCCCAAACAAGCTGATACAGAATATGGAACTGTAACTGAAGAGCAGTTGTGGGATAATTTGAAGTATTTTCTTGGATGTGTGGTACCGGTGGCGGAAGAAGCTCATGTAAAATTGGCAATGCATCCAGACGACCCTCCGATTTCGCCTATACGTGGCTTGGGACGAATTATGCGGAGTATCGAGAATTTTCAGCGTTTAGTCGATCTGGTTCCGAGTCCTATTAATGGCATTACGATGTGTCAGGGTAACTTCACCCTAATGACGGACGATCTTCCTAGTGTTATCAGACGTTTCGGACAGCAGGACAAGGTTTTCTTCGTACATTTTCGTGATGTTGAAGGAACACCCGAGAAATTTCAAGAAACTTTTCATGACAATGGAAAAACAGACATGGCTGCGTGTATGCAAGCCTATCGAGATATTAATTTTGAAGGCGTTTTGCGCCCTGATCATGTTCCGACAATGGAAGGCGATAATAATGATCATCCTGGGTATTCTTCTATCGGTCGCCTCTTTGCTGTTGGTTACATCAAAGGATTACGTGAGGTCGTCTACAAAAACTAGAATAAAGATCCTTGTTTAGCAAAATATGCTGACTTTGCTGTTAACTGATTTGGTCTCGTCTCCCACCACTACTAGAGGGAATTCTACATTGAGAGGAGTAAAGTGTGGCAACCATCAAGATTAGGTATATTGGGCACGCGTCGTTTTGTTTCGAATCCGAATTGGGAACAACCATCTGCTACGATCCTTGGCTGGATGAAAGTCCAGTTGCCTGTATGAAACGTGACGAGGTAGAGAAGGCAGATATTATCATTTTTTCGCATGGACACAACGATCATGTTCGGGACGCTTTTGAAATTTGCCATCGACTGAAGCCGTTTTTGTTGACAACTATGAGATGTGTCCGGTTGCACAAGCTCACGGGTTAGAACTGAATGATCGTGCTTTCCCCTTTAAATCCTGGTGGCTCAATTGAACTAGCGGACGTGCAAATCACCTTAGTACAAGCTTTTCATAATTCTGGTTCACTGTCACCTAACTTAGCATTAGGTTCTGTCC
>DTUY01000257.1:2822-4902 GCA_012963885.1 Candidatus Poribacteria bacterium
ATGCAGTTGATCGGTCAAATGTACGGTCCGCAAATCGCAATTATGCCGGTTGGGGGTAAGTTCACAATGGGAATTCGCGAGGCTGCTCGCGCAGCCAGTTTCATTCGCCCAGATATTGTTATCCTATGTCATTACGGATTAGAGGTTGGACAACTAGCCGATATTGATGAACTAGGGCGAGCAGTCAAATTCTTATCTTCCAATACTAATGTCGCGGCCTTGGCTTCAGGTTAGATCTTAGAATACACAGCTAGTAATTTTTCAGTTGAAGATGAGACGTGGTAAAATTCAATGATCACATAACCGCGGTATACTTATTTTTTAAGGATATCTCATACCAAATTGGAAAACTTGCGCTAGTAAATAAGTTTTGATACGTTGAAATATTGGTACAAACAACACAACTTTCATTTGCTCAAACTAGGGACGCTGTGGGTTGGCAGTAAATAAGTTTTACGACGTCATCACCGGTATGTGCGATTGAAAATGAATCGTCTGGACAGGCAAAAATAACATCTTTGAATTCAAGATGATGGGTTTCGTCGCTGGTTGTCACTCTAATTTTGCCGCTTGCTAGTACGTAGACTGATTCGACGTTTCCAGGTAAATGATCAAACTGCTCACCTGAGTTCAGCTGAATGTAATCCAGAGACAGGTGTTTTGAACCTTTTTCCGGTGAGATAACTCTTCTCCAATCACAAGACTGACCGAAAATTGGTCCACTTTTGGCCATGTCGATAACTTGCACGTTACTGGTATGACCAGCTTGGGGTGTAGGCGATTCTCCCGGTTTATGGTCTCGTTCTCCACGATACAATGCCATATCCGGCGGTCCTTGAAAGCTAATCATCCGTGCTGGAGCATCAGTAGTATTTTTGGTCCCATGGACTTCACCAGCCGGAACAAAGATAGTTTCACCTGCCGTAATCGGTGTATAACTATCTCCCTGCCGGATTGCCCCCCCTCCTTCTACGCAAACGATAGCATCTTCGGAATAGTCATGAATATGTTGGGTGAATTCTTGGCCAGGGGCATGAATTCCATGATTGAGTGTGATTTGCTGTGCTCCCATGTCTGGGTGTACAACCCGCCAATTCTTCCCATCACCCATTTGAAAAAATATACCCTGCTCTAGATTAAGAAGTTGCATCCTTACTCCTTTCTAAAACTATATTTGGTTGTTAAAATAATGTCTAAAATCTATCGCCCCTTTTTCAAAAACATAACGTGAAAGAAAGAGTTATTAAATTAGTATTGATATTCGTTGTTTTCCTAATTAACAAGTTTGGCCAATCTACGAATCGGTTTCTTTTACTCGGATATAGTACAATAACGAATTTCTTTCAACTGGTTCCTCGACCAACTCTACTCCGTGAAAAGAGTTATCTGTCCTAAAAAACCCATAGAACGAATTAGGTAAATAATCCATTCTTTTTACTTCTTTAAAACTCTCACGAGGATAATGGCCACCAGCTTCAACTTCAAATTTGGGATTAGAATCAATCGGCCTATATATGGATGTTCCTATATGTGGTGTACTATCATCATGGGGCATGTAAAACATCAACGCTAACAATCTGTGCGGCGCATCCGGATGAGGAGTGATTGCATAATTTTGAAAGTCACGAATTAGCAGTGCTGTTGGTTCCAAACTTGTTTTTTTTGCTTGAGAACCACTGAACCGTTCAGCAATAAATGGTCGGAATTTATCGACTAGTAATTTTAAGAAGTCATTACCAAGAAGCCAAGACGTAAGTTCGATCCAGAAATCTTGTTGATGAGTGTCTAATGCCTCAATTCCGTCAGGCAACGAAATAATGAATCTTTCCTTATAGGAGCCTTGGGTCACACGTCCCGTCTCGGCAATGCTTGTATATTTAGAAGTTGGAGGTAAGTTAGAAAGCATACTGTCATAGAAGGATTCTGGAAATATGGATTGGATAAAAAAGTGCGGATAGGGATATGTGAGTATAGGTTCGTTGGCAATCTTGTACATGACATGTTCATTGACATCTATATGCATAATTATTTACTGTCACTCCTTACAGATGGCTCGTTTTTCGAGTTGACGAATCAGCCT
>DTUY01000257.1:5002-6317 GCA_012963885.1 Candidatus Poribacteria bacterium
CTCCCAAATTCTGATCAATTCCAAAAGCTTTTAACTTAACTCTTGCGAACCAGATTTCCACAATGTTACAATCTTTGATTTATACAAACGATCTAGAAGGAACAAACGGGGGGAAATTATAAAATAGACGAAGCTAGCATAACTGATGTCGCGACCATGTTCAAGCAAATAATAGAATCCCTCAAAGCCACTAACGGTTAATAATTAGGGGGCGTTTTAATACTAATTTGCTTTCAGTCTGAAGGAGTAAATTAACTTAGGGAAGAGCCAAGTCACTTTATGGAACATATTCTTGTTACAGGTGGTGCTGGGTACATAGGCTCAATTCTATGTGAGCACTTAATTGGTACTGGATACAAAGTAACAGTCCTAGATAACCTGATGTATAAACAGCAAAGCTTATTCCACCTCTGTGCAAATTCAAGATTTCACTTAGAATTCGGAGACGCATGTGATGAGTTTCGAGTAAATGAATTGCTAAGAAATGTAGATGTTATTATTCCTTTAGCTGCAATCGTTGGCGCTAAGGCCTGTGATCGAAATTCACAATTAGCACAATCTGTTAATCTAGAATCAATTAGACTCCTGAATCGTTTGAGAAGTCCCGACCAATTGATCATTTTCCCTAATACAAATAGCGGCTATGGAACCAATTCAGGCGATTTTTACTGTACTGAGGAAACCCCATTAGAACCAATTACTCTTTATGGAAAAACAAAGGTCCAGGCTGAATTAGAACTTTTAGACTCTCCTAATGTCATTACTTTTCGGCTGGCTACGGTCTTTGGCATTTCCCCACGTATGCGGTTGGATTTGTTAGTTAATCATTTTGTCTACGCTGCGGCTACTGATAACTATATCGTAATTTTCGAAAAAGACTTTAAGCGTAACTATGTACATATTCGTGATGTAGCCGATTGTTTCTTGTATGCTATAGAAAATGCTGACCAAATGGCTGGTTATGCATATAATCTAGGACTTGACGAAGCTAATCTGTCTAAGGAAGAATTGGCCTTGAAAATTAAGGAATACGTACCGGATTTTTATATCCATTTCTCAGAGATTGGTAGCGATCCTGATAAACGCAATTATATTGTTTCCAATCAGAAATTAAAAGACGCTGGTTTCTTAGCAAAGAGATCTCTGGACGCAGGCATACAAGAATTATTAAAAGGCTTCCACATGATGAATTACTCAATTTATAAAAATGTATAAAAAAATCAGGCAAGCTAGTGGTTATAAGTAGAACCCCGTTCCGAATATCTTTTTTTGGTGGAGGTACTGACTACCCATCTTGGTATCTGAAGCATGGTGG
>DTUY01000258.1 GCA_012963885.1 Candidatus Poribacteria bacterium
TGTACCGCCGTGGCCATTAGGTAAGCGCTAAATCAAGCCTACAACACATCAGCAGATCAGTTCAAATCCAAGACCCCATACTTCTCTTTTTCCTCAGCTGTCAGTTGGCGAGTGAACCAGCTTTCAGCTATCTGAAGCAGTCCATCCATGTCTGTAGTATAGATCTAGGCTAGGCCATTTTCACCTTAGATTATGCCTCTAAACCGATAGGTTTACCTGGGCCAAGGTCCAAGCATAAAAAGTCCAGATTGGAGCAAGTTCAGACTATATTTTCAAGCCATTGATCAGGATAACAACCCACTACCTAGACCCTATACCGTAAACATAACCGTCAGCACAAACAACAATTATCTGGATCTCGCCGCCCTCATACAATTGTGTTACCGTTGCCGGCCCCAACCGGCTTGGAAACTCTAGCTTCCATTTTATGATTCCCTGCGCCTCTTGTTCGGTGACGCCAATAGCATAAAGTGTATTATCGCTGGACAGCAAGACTTCATCGAGACCATTACCATCGATATCACAAGACACTGATGTAACTGCATGGCCTTGCTGTGGTACTTTCAACTTCCATTCAAGTGCCCCAGTGGCAATATCAAAACACCTCACATTGTAACCGTCAATAACCGAATCTAACTGCCCATCATGCCAAGCAATACCACACATCTCCAACCGTCCGTCGCCATCAAAATCCCCGACAGAGGGTAAAATGCCCTGAGGTGAAACTGGCTTACTACCAACTGAGCATTTCTGCCAAATAATATGGCCGTCCATATCAAGCAAGGACACCACATTTTGGCTAGTGGCATAGAGTATCTGCTTTCGACCATTACCAACAAAATCAGCTACAATGGGTTCCGCGCGGAAGGTCCCAACACGGAATATCTCCCCCCAACCCGTGCCGCGATGCATCAGCACTTGACCTGTATTCCCTTTGATCAGGGTTAAATGGTTAAAGGCTGCTAGGAAATCATCCAGTCCGTCGCCATCGTAATCGAAGATAGCCATTGAGTAACCGACGCCATTCCTCTTCCCTTCATAAATCATTTGCCCATTTTCTCCGTTGAGTAGGCGATAGGAGTAATAAGCGTCTTTATAAACGACTAACACATCTGTACGCCTAGAGTCAGTGAAATGACCCGCAAACCACATCATCACACCACTTTGTGGATAGAACGGTCTGTTGCCAGGCACACGTGCCAGATCGTGATGCCACATTTCTTTGCCCTTATAACTATAAGCGATAATTCTGGCATTGCCACTAAAGTTGCGTGTAGCACAGATCATAGCTAAGTGACCATCACCAATAAGATCAGCTAGTAAAACTGGTCCATGACAGAATGTACTGAAATTGTCATGGTTAAAATAACCACGTCCAGGTTGGCGCCAATCTAGTTGGACTTGATTCGGAGAAGTGGGGCCTAAAGGTGTAAGAGCAACAATATTCTCCATAGCGTCTTCGATATAAACAGTCGATTTGGTTTGACCAACCGAGCGGCCAACCAAAGCAATGGAAGGATTGCACCCAACATAACGCACAGTTTGGAATTCAGCGTGACAATGATGGGTCCCCAATTTTATTTCTCCTTGAGTGGGAAATCTTGTCTGAACAAGCACCGACCCCGAGTGTTGACTGTCAACAGGAGCAACTGCTCTCCCTTTCAATTTTGGCCCCACCACCGAGGCCAAAAATTGAACCTTTCCTTTCGAACCCATATTCCAAATGGACAGTTCCTGATAGTCTGTTTCAGGTTCGGACAAGTGGCGAGTCATAAAAAATATGCCTTGACCTGATTTGAGTTTTCCCGTCAGTAATTGTGGCCGAACCCAGTGAGAATTGGTCCGATAGTGAGGCGGAAAATTCACCCGGCTTGAAGTTTCGAAAGCCGCCAGTTCGTTTGTCCATAAAGTTTGTGTTTTTCCGTTTCGGCATTGTACTATCGAGATAGGGTTCCATTCCAGCGGATCCATCTGGTTAGATTGAAGACCAAATAGTTCACAAGTACCATCACTATCCAAATCTATTAGGTCGATCACACAAAAGTCAACCAAATCATACTGGGCTTGGCCTGTCTCGGGATCAATCACCTCGGTGTACCAGTGGCCTGTCCCCAACATGATCAATGATTGCACGGCGGTGAAACAGTATATTTATTTGCAAATTAGTTACCAAGCTTGCTTGCCCACACACAGACCTCGAACCAAATACCCCTGCAGCACAAGGCCAAATTTCAGCGTTTTATAACAGAACAACTTATCTGATCGTTACTATCATTCCCTACAGCCTTGATTTGACCGTTTGCCTTCGCTGAAAAAACGGGGCTTAGGTTACCCCTTTACATCTTTAGCGCGAATTCGACTCTCAAGGGACTAGCTTAGGCATTTTATCACGATTGCCATATCGGGCGGGGTAAAGCAGTGGGATCGTTAGCAGGAATTGGCTGGTGAATCGGGCGCATAACACCCAAATTGGAGACTCGTTGTGTCAACCAAATTCTTAACGGAAGGCTTACCTCAAGAACGACAAGACATTCCGCAATATAGCTGAAACTTGATCCAAGATACTTTAATGTCGTATTGAAAAAGTAGTGGACAAGAACCATAACAGCAGCTAGGTAATCTTTAGGATATTTCCCTCCATTTCCTTGACAACATGATCCTAGTGACGTAGACTCGGCGCTACAAGTCAGCAGACCCAAAACTAAGGTTAGATCGATATTGGAAAAAGGAGATAAATAAGTGATGAGAAATGCAATTAACTATTGGCGATTAGTCTCCATTTTGACGCTGTCAATTATGGTCCTATTTTCCCTCTTGGGCTAAGCAGTAGGACCTAATGCTCAGGAAGACAAATTGATTGGACACTGGACTTTTGAGAAAGGTGTTGAACTGAAAGAACTGACAGGTCACTTCAAGCAGATTAAACTGGAAGGAGCCAGCATTAAGGATGGTAAATTGCAACTGGGCAGCGCTAAATGGGCCTTGGCTACCTACGATAAGGGACCAGATATCGGCCCCGACAAGACAATGGTAGTTTGGATCTATATGGACGACCTTGGTGTTACAAGAGGGGCACCATTAGCCATAAACAAGAGTAGTGCGGACATGTTTGATGCCATCGTCTATGCCGAACGGCAGCCATTTCAATGGATGGCTGGCAGCAGCCACTTTAGGCGTACTGAGGACGCACAACCTGGGTTTAAAGAAAACAGCAATGGGAAAGACCTGATTCAGTTGGCCATTTCATATGAAGATGACGGTGGAAATGCGCATGTCAAGATCTACCGCAAAGGGAAGAAAATCGGCGACTATACTAAGGGGCCTATCCGCAGTTGGGTGAAAGGTGATGTGGAAGCCCTATTCGGCCCCAGGGCACTGATCGGAGGCACGGCTTACGGCTGGGTTGTCTGTCGGGTGGAAGATGCCAGAATCTACAACGCCGTACTAACACAAGCTGAGCTTAAAGGGTTAAAAGAAAACACGCTGGCAGTAGGGGCCTCAGCTAAACTGGCGATGGCTTGGGCATCGATTAAAATCAGGTAATCTAATAGAATAATAACAAGCACATATAGAAGGTGAAATTTGGGCCTTACTTCCTCCTAGGCCTAGCACTAACGGCTTGGGTCGTTGAAGTTTCTGTTCAATCCTAAATAAACGAAACCAACTAAACAGTTGCTGATACCCGCCTGATTACCCCGTACGGGAGTTGAACCCGTGAAGACTGCCAAGCCCTCTTGTATTTAAGTTTTTAACTTAAATACAACCTAGATTCCTCAAGGCTTTGTCAGAAATATGGCAGGTTGGCTTGTTCTTCAGAACTAACTACTGATACCCGTACATTACCCGACGTATTGTATGTACCGCCGTAAGGATAACTACTATGCGGGGGGTACGGGGATATTGAGGCGATATGGGCCAATTTAACTCACCCTAACCGCAACCAACGTAATATCATCGTCCTGCTCCTCATCCGCCGTGTAGACCTCCACATCACTGATGATGGTATCCACCACCTCTTTTATCGACATCTCAGCTGGGATATGTATAATACATACAATAACATCTTGTACGTAGTCAGTAACACAAAAATTCCAATTAGCAAACTTTTACAATAATGTTATCGCCCTCGCCTATGCGAGGGGAGGCAAGCCTAAACAGGAGCCTAAAGATTGTGTCACAGAAGAAGCTCGTAGAGAAACTCCTCGAAAAATTTGAACCGAGAACGCCCAGAGAATTGGAACGATGGGAACAGCTCTTTTCGGAAGAAATTGTCCTTGATATGTCCCCGCAAGCACATTACCAGTTCTTACAAGCCACCCAGGACCTAATTGTCACATCAAAAACCGAGGTGCCCACAAGTTACACGTGGGAAATTGCCCAATCTCTCCTGTCCAACGAGACGTACGGACAAAAAACACACGAGTATTGGTTGAAAATTGGCAACGCTCAACCAAGACAGCTCGCGCAATACATAGAATACTGTCTTGAGACCGAACCGCAGTATTTGGATTGGGCTGAAGAAGCATTCACATGCCTGCTTGAAAAAAAGGACGCTGACAGCATGAGGCTTTATATGCGCAGCATTCGTCGGTGGCAGGAGGACAGACTTCCGGAGAGAATTTGCAAGGCCCGGGATTTCTTCTGGTGCATGGAAGAACACGTTCAAAGACATAAAAGACTTCTTTCAGGAATGGTAAGTACAAAAGAACTCTCGTCACTTTTAGATACATTCGACCTAAAATCGTCCGTAGATCGAGCCGACATGTTGGTAGTAGCAATCAGGACTATCCGTAACTCCCAAAATCCCGATCGGGAGGCACTAGTGACCGGAGAGATAATAGGGTTGCATTATGCACAACGATATGGGGAAGCAAATCAGCTTATCAAAAATTACCCGGACTTAGAGACAGAACTTCAAATTTCCAAACAGCTCAACCAGGAGCGAGAGAAGTCAGTTACAGAACGTACTGAAAACAAACAAGATCGCGACTATCAACTTATTATGGAAACTTGTTTTTTGAAAAAATAATAAAACATGGGTACATGTCAATATTAGTATTGGTAAGACTACAGCCCCAGACAAGCAACTCCTAGCCCATAGTTAGTAAGTCAACCAAAATCCGATATGGTGAACTTCTGGATATGCCCAATGGCTCTTAGCACAATACTGCTCCCTTTGCTTAACTGTTTCCACGTAGTTTTCTGAATAAACCTCCCGTGAATGGTAAAAACTATCGTCATACATTCTGAATGATTCTAAAGGTTAGATTTATTCTTGGATCAATCTTACGAGAAGATTTTGGTACCTGGTGTACCCAATAGTGTTGTAGACTTCCCGCCATCAGAAGATAACTACCATGTGGCAGATCTATGCTCTTCTTAAGTGTTTTGTCTTTTTTATGCTTTAGCCGAAACCTCCTTGTAGCCCCTAGGTTAACCGAGCCAATAGTCGGATCTTTTCCCAATTCTGGTTCATCATCACTATGCCAAGAAACGCTGTGCCGCTCGTGCTCGTATAAATTGAGTAAAACACTATTAAATTTCACCCCTGAGACATTATCTACTCGATCCTTTATTTCCTGCAATGTTTTGGTCCAAGGTTGGGATTCAACAGTTATTCCCGAATACACATAAGCCATCCCTTCATCACCAAACCACGCAGTTAATCGAGGCAAGGGAATTACCTTGCCATATAACTTGATTTCCTCCTGTTTCCAATCAACTTTCTCCTTGAGATCCCTGAAAAAAACATCGCTTTCTCCAGGCGAGAAAAGGCGCGGGTAAAAAGATAAATCTCCGTCTTGAATAGGAATCACCTCTGCTTCTTCCGAGGCTTCTGGGAATAGTTCAAGATTCATTATTTGATCATCTTCTACGTGGGATTGATTTACGATCAAATGGTATCATGTTAGCTAGAAGTGTCCTAGGTCGATATACGCTCGGAGAAAAACAAACAGAAACAATCATCAATAAAATAATAGCTATTTTGTTGTCCCCCCTATCAAATTTTCACCAGCCCTCGAGGGGAGAAGTTAACACGCCTGACCAAAACAATGGCTCAGTATACTTCCAGTTTCTAGATAAGATTTTCCAAGGGAAGCAGTGCCATATGACCGTGTTTGCCGAGTGTTCCAGCTCTTCAATTAATACCAGGACAATTCACAAGGGTCTTAATGGGACAACGAATGCATTTGATAAAACTCCAGCACCGGTGCTTATCACTACCTCTATTAGACCTCTTGCATAAGTCAGGATTTGAGTTTGAGTTCAAGATTGTAGATGG
>DTUY01000259.1 GCA_012963885.1 Candidatus Poribacteria bacterium
AGGCTAAAGTAACCAACTTCGGTCAAAACCCGGATATCCATCTTTCCCCAATCGCTATTGTGCCAACCCCAAAGCTAGGAAAGGGCGGGATGATTTATGAAGTCGCTATGTCTTTTAAGGACAGCACCAAAAGAAAGATCAAGGAAGGTGATCATGTCGGTTTTACTCCCGGATATGAAGAAGGGTTTAATGATCCAGCTGAACAAGGCGTCTTTCTTTGCTGGAATGGAGCAAATCCGGACGACTCATCCCTACTGGGAAAATTAACGTTTGGCGGTCCGCTAGCTGTTAATTTAAGTAACAAGCTAACAACAAAATGGGGGGTCCTCAAAGCGCGAAAATAGGAGTCTGGCAATATTAAGTTTTTTGATGTAATCTCAAATGCAAATCTAAATTTGAATCCGATGGATTGAAATTTCCCCAGCTAAACGTAAGAAAGGAGAATCAAATAAAAAAAATAATTTGCAGTTTAACGGTACTTTGTGCCATGTTTGCATCACTCACTTTGGCTCAGGCCGCTGGTTTTCTGCCAAAAGCGAATGGGACGGAACTTGGCCTTAAATATGGTGAGACCATTGCCAGACAGTTTACAAAGCCTCCTAAGATTGATGGTAATCTGGATGATTGGCAAGGAGCTGTTTGGATCGCTTTCGACACCGAAAAAGAGCTCTTGCGAGGCCACGCTGATTGGAAAGGGAAAGATGACATCAGTATGACTTGGTCCATGGCCTATGATGATGAGAATTTCTACTTTGCAACGGCAGTGCGTGACGACATATTTTCTCCAGGTGCCAAGGTCAGCGAGGCTTGGCAAGGGGACTGTATCTTTCTCTATATCGATTGGGAAAACAAGAAAAAAGGCGCCCCAGATTGTAAGCCGAATTTGTCCTTCATAAACAAAGAAGCTAAAGTGACTAACTTTGGTAAGAATCCCGAAGTTTCAAAATCAAAGATCGCTATTGAACCCAACGCTGATTTGGGTAAAGGCGGGATGATTTATGAGGTTGCCATGCCTTTCAAATATATAACTGCAGTCAAGGTTAAGAAAGGACTTGAAGTGGGAATTACACCTGGATACGAAGAAGGTTTTAATCATGACGAGGAAAAAGGTGTTTTCCTCGACTGGGGTGGTATTAATCCGGACGACTCATCCAAACTGGGCAGATGAAATTTAGTGGACCAATAGTTCCGTCAAGTGTCGAATCCAAAAATAAATTGACAACATTTTGGGGAGTTGTCAAAGGTCAGTAAAATTTAATCCTCACTTTTACCTCTAGGAGTTGAGCAATTAGATCTATAGAGAACTAAGTTCGGAGCCTTATAGGTTAGCACCCGAATTTGGACTGATTGCTTGACTCCTTCTACATTTAGCAAATAAAAAAATAACTATTGAATAGAATAATAAATTATTAGATCTTCGCCAATATTTGACTGTCTTTTTCACTTTAAGTCCGCATAGGTTGAAATAGTGATTCGATTTTCCAATTATGTATGCTTATTCTTGGCGCTAATTTACTGCCCATGTGTTCTCTCCAAAGACAGACCACTGGATATTATCCAAGAGGAACGTGCGGCAGCATCTGTTCTTATTCCCCTTAAAACTGATAAATGGACCAAACAAGCCACCGCGTGGTTAATTGAATACATCAAAAAATCTAGCGGTGTAGAATTACCATTATTCAAAGACGACGATATCCCTTCAGGTAATGTGATTTCCGTAGGACACACGAATCTAGTTAGCCGCGAAAAGATTTCGTTGGATGAGTTTCGATGGGATGATTGCCGATTGGTAGTTCGAGGTAACATTTTATTTCTCGTTGGACGTGATGATCATGGAACTAAAACACATGATTGGGTTGGTGCACGCGGTACTTGCCAAGCCGTGGTAAAATTCTTGGAACAATCGATCAATGCACGGTGGTTCTTACCCGGTCCACATGGGGATTTCTTTGATAAAAAAATAAACATTCAAGTTGCCAACGATTTGGATATCATTTCGAAAACCGCATTTGCCTATTCTGATGGCCGAAGTGTTTACGACGAAAACACACTAGATGAGCCAGGAAAATCACTCTCTGCGCTTGCCAATAACTATCGCAAGTCCGTTAAGGCAGCCCCCGGCGGTCATTCTTATTATCACGCTGTCAACACAAAAAAGTATTTCAATGACCACCCCGAGTACTTTGCATTGATCGATGGAAAACGAACGGGAGAAGGCAATCATCTTTGCTCATCCCTCTCGAACGTAAAAGAGTTGCTCATTGACTACATGCAGATGCGTTTTGATCAAGGATTGGACTGGGTATCGCTGGGACAGGAAGATGGATACCTAAGATGCCAATGTGACGAATGTGAATCAAAAGACAATTACCGTTTTAGGGACTGGCACCGTGAACACAGGGGTCGATGGGAATTCTACCAAAATACTGTGCTACCTAAAACGCCGCCTGAACGACTGTTATTACTCCACAAACAGGTAATCGACAGTACTCTGAAGGTGAATCCAGACCAAACGGTCATGCTGATGTGTTATGCTCCCACCGCATGGCCATCACATGAAGTGAAACACTTTGGTAGAAAACGTGGTGGCTGAATTAATGAATCTGCAAGAGAATTATATCAACGCTTGGAAAGGAAAAGTTGGAGGAATGACTGGATTCACTTACTGGTTTAATACACAGTGTCCAATGGGTGTTAATCTTCACATGACTCCCCACGAAGCTACTGATCGTATTCGGTATCTAAATCGACAGGGATTCGTGGCACTAAGTGTTGATCCGGATGGCACTTGGGGATTAGAGGGTCCCGTATATTATATGATGGGGCAGTTATTCGGTGATCCTGCCGCAGATCCCGACGAACTGATCGAGGAATACTGTAATGGCGTTTACGGTAGAGCCTCAACGGCGATGAAGCGATTCTTTGCCCTACTTCACGAACGCTTGACTGCTATTCTACCGATTGCCCCCGAAGACATCTTGGCTGATGCACGCAACACAAAAGTGCCGAGAAACATAGATACGGCCACAATGTACTTGCGCATGTATCCACCGGATGTATTAACCCAACTCGAGTCTTTAATCAAAGAAGCAGAATCCATAGCTCATACTGAACAAAACCGCGGTTGGATTCGATTATCCCAGGACTATTTTGATTTCCTTAACTTGCTTACCCGAATGATGAGAATACATAGAAAATGGCAGAACAATCCATCGGAGTAAAACAAAGAAGAACTTAAACGACGTGTGAACCTGTTTGAAGACTATCGCGAGAAAATAATCTCATATTCTAAGAAATACACCGATGCATGGTTTCCCGGTTATTCTGCCTTCGCTAAGTGGCTTGTTGGAAACCTTGATGATACGAGCATAGCCTTCTACATCCCGTGGGAAGCTAGAAAAGCTGTTGTTCTGGAGAAGGGAATCCGCGGTATGCCGATGGGATATGGTCAATCATACTACTACAGTTTTATCAAGGAACCATTGACATTGAACCTTGGTAATTGAATAAATATTAATAGATCTAGACGGCACAGTACTCAAGTACATTATGTATCCTACTTCATAGGAAGACATGGAGAAATTTTGTTGGAGCAATTCGTCAAAGCTAAGATGATTGAACACGCACCAAGTCCTCTGTATACGAACTGAGGAAACATGGTAGCAACGGTTGTCAGTTTTCCAAAGAGGATGAAAGAATTGCAACCAACATCATCCATCGTCAACCGGACCTTATCTTCATTGATAGTATTAACCAAGTTGACATCAACAACATTCATCAGGTGATTGATCAAACGTGACCTCCCACTACTCGGGCAGTGGTGTGTCAATCGCTGAAGTCACTGGCCAAATCTGAAGATTATGCTTATCTTGACATGACGACGCTATGGATGAAGTATATTCGCTTTTCTGGAGTTCATCTGTACCACTTCTCCTAAGATAAGGTTCATGCCAACGAATATGGAGACCAGATCTTGTCCAGAATTTTGATGGCTTCCTAGATGGTGGTCTAATATGAAACTAATTAAAAGAGAAAGATTGAAGGGAAATTTTGAAAAGAAGCAAATAGGCAGATGAATGATCTGAAATAATTATGGCTTTAACTCAAATACAGCTTAATAATAAAACAGAAACGACTATTGTATTTATAGAAAGGAAATACTTAAGTGCCAAATGAAATTTTTGTTCAGGCTGATGGGGATGACTCCGCACTAGGTACAATTGACCAACCAGTCAGAACCCTCCAACGCGCTGTCCAAATGACGGATAGTCAGCCTGCGACAATTACGTTGAGGGGTGGAGTCTATCCAATTTCCTCACCAATTGCCATTCAGCGTGGCGATTTGACCATACGAGGATTTGAATACGAAACGATTGTTCTCAGCGGCGGCGATCACTTTAGGGCTAAATGGCAGCTGTTCCGAAACGACATCTACCAGACACAAGTTACAGGGCAATTCGCGATTGACCAACTGTTCGTCAATGGACAAAGGCAACGTGTTGCTCGCTATCCTAACTTCGATCCATCGGCCAAATTTTTTGGTGGTACATCTGCTGATGCTATCCAGCCTAATCGTGTTCAGAGGTGGGAGAATCCAGTTGGTGGTTATGTTCATGCATTACACCAATCCATGTGGGGTAGCAAACATTATCAGATTATTGGAAAGACCGATGACCATCAACTGATACTAAAAGGGGGATGGCAAGAAAATCGCGGAGGTAATCCTGACAACCCAGATTTTATTGGCGGATATCACGAGGAATTTCTATATGTCGAAAACATTTTTGAGGAACTGGATGTACCGAGGGAGTGGTACCTTGACGAGCAAAACCGAACACTATATCTGATACCAGAAGAGAATGTAGATCTAGATCAAGCAGACATAGTTGCAGCTTCGTGTAGACAGTTGATTCGGGTCAAATCGGATCAACCGCTGAAAAATATCATCTTTCGAAATCTAATCTTCAAATATACCGGACATCTTTTTATGGAACTGTATGAGCGATTGTTACGTGGAGATTGGTCAATTGCGCGTCAAGCAGCTCTATACCTTGAAAATACGGTGGACTGCCAAATTATCGATTGCACCTTTAGCGATCTGGGTGGAAATGGAGTCTTTATTAGCAATCAAAACCGAGACCTCACTGTCAGTCAATGTCTATTTCAAGATCTCGGAGAGAGTGCGATTTGCGTGGTTGGCAGCGACAAGGCTGTCAGGTCAGGTGCCATCCGTTACGATAATGATATCCCGTTAGACCAGATCGACAGGACACCAGGCCCAAAGTCGCCAGACTACCCAACAGGCTGTCTCATTGAAAACAATTTAATCCGTCGTATTGGACAAATTGGGAAACAGACGGCAGGTGTCTTCATTTCCAAAGCAGAGGCGATTACAGTACGACACAATAGTATGTACGATATGCCTCGAGCCGCTATATGTATCAACGATGGCACTTGGGGCGGACATATAATTGAGTTTAATGATCTGTTCCAAACAGTTCAGGAGAGTGGAGACCATGGGCCTTTTAACTCTTGGGGACGTGATCGGCATTGGCAAACCTCACACGCCGGAGGCTTTGAGAAGGGTGATCAATCACAATCTCGTCGAGATTGTCGGTTAGATACTGAACAACCTGTTATCATTCGAAATAATCGCTTCGTCCATACTGATGGCTTCTCTTGGGGTATTGATCTGGATGATGGCACTTCCAATTACTATGTCTATAATAATCTGTGTCTAGGCTGTAGTTACAAACTACGAGAAGGATTCTTACGTCGAATTGAAAACAACATTTGCGTGGGACCGAATCCACCAGGCAAGCATTGTTGTTACCAAAAAAATCAAGACCTGATCCAGCGCAATATTATTGTTAATACCCAAGATAGTGTTGTTTGGCACGGAATTCATCACCAACCTGATCAATTGCACACCATTGACTACCAGCTGTTCTGGACGACTACGGGGGCCAAGCCAACCTTCATCAACAGTGGACAGCGATTAGACGGATACAATGAAGAGATAACTCTAACAGCCTGGCAAAAAAAAGGTCACGATCAACACTCTTTGTTCGCCAACCCGATGTTTATCGACCCAGCCAGTGGTGATTATAGGGTTAGCCCTGGATCACCTGCCTTCAAATTAGGATTCAAGAATTTTCCAATGGACCAATTTGGCACCCAGAAAACCAAGTTTCAGAAGATGATCGCCATTGACCAACCTAGCATCTATATTGCTGACAGCTTAATGGATTCAAACA
>DTUY01000260.1 GCA_012963885.1 Candidatus Poribacteria bacterium
GTATCGGATTTAACTTAAATCCTGATATTGATCCAAGCAAGCATGCTGTCGACTTGGAGTCTTGACAGCATGCTTATAGTTGTTATCTTCCCATCCTCCAGCTTCTGTTTTCTGATAAGGAACCTCCTCATAGGAGCAACTATGGTGGGATGATGTTTACATTCATTGCATAAACCAGTTTAAAAACCAGAAGTAATTTTTTAAGAAAACTACCATCCTTTTCTGTCCAAGTGTATCTATTGAATTTGACCATTACAGGCAGATTACATATAGCACATATTTCTGGCAAAGTCTTGAGGGAGTTAGGTTGTATTTAAGTTAAAACTTTTGTACAAGCAGACAAAGTATGAGGAAAATATGACTGAGACATCACCTAAAGGCGTTTTGAGATCGACAACTGTAATGTTCTTATTTGTTGGGTTGTTCGGTATCTAGATGGGTGGATGTGAAGAAACCCAAGAACAGGAGATTAAAAGACTAATCAAAGAATTAGGACAATTAAACAGCCATTTTAGAATTATAATCTGCCATACCTAGTAATTCTTCTTATTTGGTCTAAATAAATTCCAAATGCGATCAATTAGACCCCTTCTTTCTAAAGCCAAATGTAATTGAAGCAGCAGGCATTGCAAGAAGTTTATGATTATGGTAGCCGAACTTTATCAGATATAGAATTTGATCAAGGCAGTGTTGGGTGGCATAGCCAAAATTTCAGTCATTATTTGACACCAACCGAGACGTAGATTTAGCATTAAGATTGCCAAAAAATTCTGATTGTCAGAGTGTGGAAATGGTAGTAGAAGAAACTGGCAAGAATCAAGATGGTTTAATTTTTATTCCGATCGTTATGACGACACCAGCTGGATGGTGTCAGGTAAGTAGTTAGTTAGGAGAATTTTAATGGCAGAGCAAGGGGACTCAGAACTTCCAAAGAGAACCGTGAAGTTTCCCACAGACCTGTCGATAGGTTCACTTTATGTCCATCAATCCGGTACAGCAGCCTTTCAACTTCCGAGTTGGTGGAGTTTTGAAAGAACACCATATCACTTCCAAGGTGTGACCCCACGAAGTGCTACGGCGTACAGGTATTACTGGAAACAATTGGGCAACACACAAGACAATGTGGAGGTTCCTGCTGATCATGAACTGGCGTTAGTAGCACATGAAGAAAGCCATAATCATTATGATTCGCTCGCGAAACTACTGCCCAATGACTTACAGGGGCTGAGAGCTACTTTCATGCATAGAGGTGATCTCCGCTTTATTGCCAATTTGACAGGTCTCCGATATCTATTTTTAGCTAGCGAGGAGTTGAACGATAATGAATTAGTGGGTCTCGAGGGCTTATCTGAGTTACAAATTCTAATGTTGATAGGCTGTCACAACGTTAACACTGGTTTATCTGCGTTGAGGGACTTGACGAAGCTTCGTCAATTGGAGTTAAATGCAGTGGATGTAACCGACCGTGCGCTTGTTGACCTAGCTCAGATTCCGTCGCTCGATCTCCTCATATTCAATGAGATGGGAATGAGTGAGGATGCCTTCATTACCTACCTTACACCTTTGCCTGTTCCAAGACTCTTTCTTGGAAATTGTTATAACCTCACCGTTGCGACGCTTGAGCGTATCGCACAGACCTACCATGGTGCCCCAAGACCACTGGTTGAATTTCGCGTATACGACAACACATTGATGAACGGTGAGGACATTAAATTCTTCTTGAAATCGGTGCCCAAAGGGCAGATAGAGATCTTTGGGATTCCTGGAATGCCAGTTACAAAGGACACTCTGAAGCAGATCGAAGGGTTGACTGGTCTAGTTGAACTGGATTTAGGAAGTACCCAGATAACTGATGCGGGGGTGGAGCATCTGGAATCGCTTTCCAAAATGCAGCACTTGCACCTAGGTAATACACATATCACTGACAAGAGTGTGGAACGCCTGGCTCAACTCAAAGGCCTTCAGACGCTTGTCGTAGAAGGAACGAGGATTAGCAAAGCAGGTATGACAGAACTACGAAACTCGCTACCTACATGCGAAATTATGCCAGATGAAGAATGGTAAGGAATTCTAGATCCATCAAACTAAGTTATGATTCAATGTGAAAGAATTAGTTAATGGGCAGGAGGACATCCCCCAATCTTTCATCTGTTGTGGCTTTGGATTCGTACTTGATCTTTATAAAAGTTAATTATCCAGATTTTCTTTTAAAAACAAATATCTTTTGCGATCTAAAATTAAATCAACTCGACTTCTAAATAGTCGTTTCGAAATCTTAAACTCTGTAGCTATCCTTAACAAATTCTGAGAAATCATATTGAGATTGATCTAAACACAATTTTAAAATACGAGATTCTATTGCACCTTCTGTGCGCCCTAAAGAATTTATTATTTCATTCATATTTCTGCCGTTTTTGTACCAGTCCAGTAACTGTAAATTGTCTTCTTTTAGCCATTTAGTGTACGAATTACTGAATTCTGTTTTAACCGTTGTATTAACTAACAACTTTGTTTGTAGTTCCTCAAAATCATCATAAGAAATCAGAGTTGTTTTGTATTTATTTTGAAAGTGAACACATTTCTTCCGTAAATCGTAAAATGCTTTATGCAATGATTTCTCATCAGCGTTTTTGCTGATTTGACTTTCACTTAGCCCAATCATTTTGTGAAATTGTCCTATGCAATTCCATCCGTAATAACGTGCTTATGGATATATTTTGTCTTGCAGCTTCTCGTATTACTATCGATTTTAATTTCGTATCAGTGTAGAAAACCAAAGATTGGTGTAGTAGCCCACTTCTTTCCTGCCCAAGTCGATTTTCCATACAAATTCTCCTCGGTAATTGTAAATATTGAGCTGGACCGATGCTCCTTCAACCCGTCTGACCAAAGCGGGACAGGGATTGTAAACTGAGTCCGGCCCGAACCAGGGCGTCCGAACTTTGCAGCGGACACTCTCCCAGTATGGCCAAAAGATCGTTCTGTAATCGTCTGATGGCAGGGGAGACCGTCGTTTCCTCTACTCCTAGATTAGTCAATCGGCTTAACGCATCCATGGCATACCCAACACAGATAACGTTCGGGTCCTGTTGGATCACCTCTTTCAATGCCTGTATAGTCGGCTCCAGCGCCAAGTCGGTAATGGCCGGCCCGTGCGAACACAGAATCACTATCGACCACAATACGTTTTCCCGCACCGCTGAGCGAACCGGCTGAAAACGGTCCAAACCGAAATCGACCCCACCGCCCTCGCAAACGTCGCAGTCGTCGGTGGGCCGTACAAACTTAATGCTGCGCTGTTGGGCCCGGTCCATAGATAACCGGTTCTCTTCCCGCCCCAGGCTGGCCACCAATGCCTGCAAGCAAGCCGGAATCAGCCTACTGCCAACACTAGTGGCCACCGCCCGACGCCCCAAACAACCCAGGGCTCCCGCTGCCACGGAACGGACGTAGACGGATGGATCGGATTCTAATCGCCTCATCACGGTTTCCAGCACACCCTCGCTCAGCCAACTGGCATCCCCCAGACCATACACACCAGCTTTGCGAACCCATTTCAGCGGTGAATTGGAGGCCTCAATAAAGGTCTGGGTAGCCTGCTAGCCGACGGCAATCAAGCCATAGGTGGCGGCCCGCCGCACATTCTCACGCTCGTCGTAAAGCGCCTGCCCCAGAATTTTGACTGCTAATTTCGAATCGCCAATAGCAGCCAGTCGGTAGGCAGCACCAATCCGTGCCGGTTCTGCTGAATCATGCTTCAGGCCTAACTGCCTGGCTAATTTCTCCGCCTCCCGCTCTCGCTGGTCAGTCGACAAAACCAGCTGTTTGGCCGGCTGAGATGGTGCTTTGCCGGTCCGGGTCCAGTGGTAATGGTAGCGCCAGACGGAGGTGAGATCCTCACCAGCCGGGGCCAGGTCAATGTTGGTCAACGGGTCCTCTCCCAGCTTGTTCCAATCGATTTCGGCGGGTAGCAAGTCGTCATTGGTTGACTGGTTGGGATCGGTAGTGCGATAGAGCCAGAAACGCCACATGAAACGCGGATTATCTTGCCAGGTGCGCCAATCATCACGGCGATGGTTACCGCGGTGAAACATATTATGGGAATAAAGAACGACACTACCAGCCCGTAATGGTGCGACTTCAAACGGCCCTACCAAAGGCCACTGCAGCTCAGTTATCGCTTCCTTCATCCGCAGGTCGTGGGCAGTGCGACGATTGACAATATCGTCTAGATCGTAGCTGGAATCAGGACCGCTGACCGGCTGGGCTTCCATCCCTTTTAGTTGGTAGTTGAAATCCAGATGATCAGCTCCGGCAAAGTTGTCATGATTTTCTTCGTGATTAAAGGTCCAATAATGCGAGTAGGGGATGGTGGCTGTGGGGCCCATGTCCTCCCGCACTGCTTATGGGTAATAAAGCATTTCGATTTGCACCGTCTGATGATGACGCTGTTTTCTGCTGTTGCGGGGGGCATTGTCATCTTTATGCCAATGCTGGTCTCTAGCTCCACTGGTGATGGAACCAGAAGAGAAAGGAACGATAGCCCAGTTTTCACCCACTAATTGGTTGCAAGCCGCCACCAAGTCAGGCGAGTTAATCACTTCCAATACCTCTGGGATTAGCGAAGGTGTAATTTGCTTCCGGTGCTGAACCGCCTGCATCTGTTGTTGATAGATGAGGTCATGGATGGCAAGTGGTATACCCAGACTTTCTGGCGACAGGATTACCAATCCTCTGTTGGTAAAATCAACTACTAGTCGTTCGGGAGAGGTATATGCCAATCCTGGCGGATTGGCAGCAGAACCTGTTGTTTTGTGGATGCTCAATCTATTCACACTCCTCAAAAATCGTTTCAGCACGGTTTTTGATATAACCGGTTGTCTGATGGGTTTGAATGCTGATAGGGCAAAAATACCAAATTTCAGCTGATTTGTAAAACCGAATTTTTATACAAAAGGCGAAGACAAGAAACTATTTTCTAAGTCAAATTCCGCCGGTACTATAACCCCGGTTGACAATCGTTACTCGGATGGTCGCTTCGGTATCAAATGCCACTTGGCAAGCCAAGGTGATATCTTCGGTAGTAATTGCTGGAAGGATATCATCCATATCCTTCCAGACCACAGGGATCAATCGCTTATTATGCTTGACCGCATGCTCGATGTCTAGCGTACAGACTTCGGAAATCACTGAGTCAGGACTAATTACAAACAAGAAGGTGTTAGCCGCTTCGATGCTACGATAAATCTCAGCTAGCCAATCAGCCCAGGGTTCACGATCATGGGCTATCAGTTGATCGAACAGATGACGAACAAAGTCGATGTCACGGCGAGAATAGGAGATGAAGACGTCTGACATGGGAAGTGAACCAAAGAGTTTACATAGTATTATATAGCAATGCAAATTACAGGTCAACAGAGTCAAAATTAGATGGTGTAGAGAAGTCAGTTAGGAGAAGAAAGAGACGAGTGGAGAGAAGAAAAAGGGTACCAGCTAGGGTTGCTGATACCCGCCTGATTACCCCGTACACGAGTTATCTTTTGCGCGGGTATCAGTGATTATTTAATATTAGTCAATTACATCCTCAATAACTGTTTCTACCACTTGGTTGGTAGTCAATTCATCTGACAGTTCAGAGATGACTTGATAAAACCAACCTGATTCTTCGTACATCAGCCTTCCCGCATCACATGGTTCGGTAATACATGCAGTAATGAATCACAGCGAATCTCCCGACTGAAGTTCCAGTTTTAACGATTTCTAGAGAATAGAGGGCAACCTAACATTTGCTCGAATTTTCAAAGTGGATTCTGTGGTTCCCGTTGAAAGAAATACGTGGCCAATCTCGATCCCAATTTTCAGAATTATAGGGAATATAATGGCAGGCCAAAGCATATCTTGAGCTTCCTAGTTCCTTAACTTCTGCCCCGCCGTGTATCAGCCGACCATGGAATAGAACTACGTCTCCTTGTTTGGCTCGTCGGGTAAACACCTCTGCCTTTGCCCTCTTCTTATTCATATCCATTACTTCCTCATTGATCTATTCCCGTTAGCACTAATCTTTATCTCTCTAACAGCGTTCGAACCACTGGTACCACATTCTATCTAGCTCATTGACGATTTCCGGGTTCTTGCTCGACAGGTCATTTAGTTCGCAGCGGTCGGCGTCCATATCGTAAAGTTCCCAGTCTTCATGACCTGCTAGAATGTGGTGGCCAACATGCTTACGCTTCGGACCCAGGCTCACGGC
>DTUY01000261.1:0-2535 GCA_012963885.1 Candidatus Poribacteria bacterium
GTTTGCCCCTCGTGCCAGTATCGTATAACTATGTTCATATTTTCAAGATGAAGGGGGGAGTTTTTTATTGATAAGATTCTCAGATCCGTCAAATCTGAGAAATCTATCTTATTTTCAATTAAGTCTAATAAATAAGTCATCCCTAAATTCCCATTGATGGTAGACGATAAGGATATTTTGGGTGACATAAGCTTTACCACGGCCAGGAGCCTCAACTTCAAAGGGCCAAGCATATGAAGAACTCGTACTCCTCACGGATAAAACTGATAAATCGTCGTATCCAACGCGATGCTGAGAATGTTCCATAAACTGCCCATTGTGTAATCGCCCAGAATAAGGCCCAAGAAAAAAGGCAAAGCTTTTCGATGTGCCTTCAGTCCGCCATACTTTAATATAGCCCATTTCAAAACGAAACTGATAATAATCACTGCCCAAAGATCGGACATCTCTCCGTTGGTGGACATGACGTATCCTAAGGGGTGAAGAGGCCACCAGAAAAAACGGAGGCGCATTAAAATCATCCCGATCGTCAGCAACAAACCACCACCCATAAACGCAACTCCCGACCAGTTCGTCAAACCGGGATAAGTGAGCCATCCTTCCAACAATCGGAATGTCCCACTCCCGATGCGCCAAGTGTGAAAATAGCCGGAAGCCGCACCATGTTTGTAGTAAAGATGTAATTGAATCCAAAACGTTGAGATAGCGCCAAGGAATGTCGCCCAAAGGATTGCACCGATCATTCCAACAGAGTGGCTTTGTGTCTTTAAAGCAATCTGGTAAGATTCAAGTTGATGTGGCATCAGGTGTGCCCGAAATCCATGATTGAAGGGCCTCAGTAAAGCAAAAGTGATTAGATTTCCCTGACCCAGACGTTGGCTTCCTAAAATATTAATCAATGACATAATGGGCGATGTGTGGTGAAAGTTATGTACAAAGATTCCAGCTTCGGCACGCATACGGGTGATGATGATGGCCACCATCAGATAAATTGCAAAGAAAATGACGGCTATCTTTACCGCCATTCCGATCTGAATGACGAATGATGCAAGCAAAAGCAAGCCAATTCCTGCTCCCAATATGACGAAGCGATAGGATAAAGGCTCTCCTTTGGAAGAATCCCGACTAAAAATATACTTTAAATGTCCGCTACCTATCCACAACAGATAAATCATAATTCCTACAAAGCCCCCAAACGACTGCTCACTCCGATAAGGAAAGTCTGGGAGGAGATGCCAGCCAATCATCTTTCCGAGAGCAGCTTGCCCCCGGTACAGACCATAAAATATAATCGTTGAGAAAAGCAGGTCAATGGGCATCAAAAAACCAAGTCCGATGGCGAACGGATAGAAGGCGATGATGATGGTACCAAATAAGCTCAACGGTCTGTCCGAGAATCTGTAATGCTGCCTTGTGATGGGTAGAGAAGGCAGTATTGGCCAAAAGTGGTGAAGGCCGTTGAGGATGCTAATTCCCGCCGCAATCGCGAATCCCAACCACATCACGCGACTCTGAAAGAAGAGAGACATCTCGCTTGTCATTTCGAGTGGAAGTTGAATAATCGGATAAGTTAGGCGTTCTCGCTCTGTCCACTGTTTCCGTACAAGCACACTCACAGAGATCATTACAAAAGAAAGAACGATCATGAATCCTGTCCACCAAAGGACAGGGGATGACCAAGCTAAAAGGATGTTCCGACGATAAAATGTTGCATCACCTTGGTAGTATCCCTCCAAAATGCGATCGTCTTGCACCGTTAACCAAATCGGCAGGTCTTTGCCAAACAGCGCCTTCCAGTCATTTTCGGGAGTCGCTAGTCCAAGCCCATGCGTGATCGTGCCCATCAGTCGTTCCATAATATCGTGAGAACAGAGTGTTGAGGCGATTGAAAGCATCACATAGAGCCCCATCAACTCACTTTGCCTCAGTGCCATTCTCGGATGAATGTTTTTCAACCCAATGTTCAATAGAATGAGGACAAGAATAAAAAAGAGGACGTTAGAAAGTGGTACGACCCAAGTTGGGGTTGTGTAGCGCACCACCTCCAGTTCAATCAGCCAGTAACAATTGAGCGGAATTAAGATAGCCGACAAAAGCAATGCACGGAGCGTAATTCCACCTTTCAGCGCCTCTATTTTCTTCATGATGATGCCTCTATGATGCACTCTTCAACGCTCAAACAAGGACTAAGGCGGTACACCAGCTAAAACATCGTAATCCAGAGGATAATCCCTACTAGATCCTTGACAACTTAATTCTTAACAGCTTTATAATGCTGGTCCAGTTTCTCACGAGCATTGTTGGTGGTGAAGCGCCACTATATCATGATCTTCTGTTGGTTGCACTTCTCCTCCTGAGCCTTTGCTTCCCGTTCTGGAGTTTCCACCTCACCAATACGACGATCCAGGCATTGGCACACCAAAGAGGAAAGTCAATCTCTGCCATGTCAAGCCAACTACCTTTCTTGGGTATATAGCGGAACTCAAACTGATTCTTCAGACATCTTGCATGCCCTGCATCGAACTCTCATAGAAA
>DTUY01000261.1:2635-6239 GCA_012963885.1 Candidatus Poribacteria bacterium
TTTATCAATACACGATATCGCTTTGCTGGCATCTCGACCTCCTAAGGTTTATGTGTTACCCTTGGAGTATAGTAGAAAAATCTATTATCGAGAACTATGTTGTTAGTATTCTAGGTATTCAATATTAAATTCCAGCAATCTTCAACTTTCAACTATCAGTGGACGCATGGCTGTGGCCCCTCCGCTGTAAGCCATTCTTGGAACATTTTGCTGTCCGGAATCTTCTTAAGCCACCTTTCAAGTGCTTCGTTATTTGTCACATCTGCATAGGAGTGAGAACGCCCACGGCAGATGAATTCGACATCGACTTTGGCGTTGATGTGTTTGAGGATTTCTAAACGGTGCTTAAAACTCATTGTTGAAATGAGACCAGGGCGCATTTCCCGTTTGCGCTTTTGCTCTAATTTAGCTAATCGTCTTTGGGTATATCGATCTACTTTGACACGAGTAACATGAATAAAAGGATCGTATTCACGTAGATAGAACCATCTTGGTATGATCATACTATGCCACCTTGCAGGATCGGTTCCGTTACTCATCTACTTAATCGAACTAGTTGTTGATGTGCCGTCCTCTTTTGAAATTTCAATCTTACTTTCTGCTCTGACACTTTTTGGGCTTGGCACAGCCAAGGGGCGGATTACGCTACAAAACCCGTTTCAGAGCGGTTTCGAGATGCTGGTGGTGGGAGGACTTGCATTAGGGGTTACCTACGCTATTGGAGAACTTCTTAGGAATCTTATTCCAGTCTAGACACACTGACGCTGGATACAAGCATCAGCCATCATTTGTTGTTTATCTTTTTAATTTGGTTTCGGCTCTAAATTCTTCTGTTTTATCAGAACGAGGACCAGATAAATCGTCACAAACTCAAACAGGAGTAGTCCAGGAAGTGTAATGGTCAGTAGCCATGATTGTGGTTGGCGGATCACATAAGCCATCGGGAAAACAAAGTGTGCAATACCGCCATAAGTCGACAGCCAATTTCTCTGATTGTTGGAAAAGTAGAGTTTGGGCAAGCGACTGCTTGATTTGTTGAGCGACGTCTTCCAATGAGGACTAGATCTAAAAAAAGAAGAGTATAAAATAGCAATTGCGCCACCCCATTCAACCATCACAAAAATAAAGCTGAGATTGATGCTTGATAAATACCAGATTACCGTTGAAGTCGACACATCAACGACCAGATCTAAGGCAATACCAAAGCCACTTTGATGGTTGTAACGACGAGCAAGAAAACCATCTACCGTGTCGAGAATCACGTTAAGTGTGAGCAAGCAACAAATCTGATAATGAGATGGTTGGCGACTTAAAGCGGCAATAACAACCGTCCAAGCCACCAAGATGATACGGATGTAATCGATAAGGGTGCAGGGAAAAAATGCAATATCGATGATTTTTCTGTAACTTTTTCGATGAGAGATTGGGTTAGTCTCCCCACGTATGACCTGAAAAATCAAAGTTGACGCAGGCACAACTAGAAAAGTAAGAAAAATAATATTAGCCAATTCTGGGTTCACAGTTCATAATCGGTGCAATACAATACGCTGAAACCGACAGCTTGTATTACGTCTGGTATTCGCGGAATGTGGATAATCACAAATATGTAACGACTTACTATGCGACTTCACCAAATGATATTGATTGGACACTAAAAGGAGAAGTATTGCCACCCGGTCCATCAGGTGCCTGGGATAATTCGGATAATATTGCTCCTTACATAGTAGTCACTGATGGCAAATATTATCTTTTTTACACTAGCTTTTGCAAAGGTGACCTTTCGACACGTCATTTAGGCTGTGCCATGGCAGAGATGCCCGCTGGATCTTGGTAACGCTTTGAAAAGAATCCTATTCTACGTCAGAGTGAAGGTCAAAGACAAGGAGCAATACGACGATATCATACTGGTGGCAGCCAGGATAAGTTAAAGTTAATACGTAGCCACGATAAAGAAACCCACTAAGTTTAATCTCACTATATAGATCTTATCTTTATGGCGGTCCAACCCCGGCAAAGGCATTGGTGCAGATAGGTACACCAGAAGCACTAGAGGCAGCAAAAGATGCCGTTCCTGCTCTGATGCAAGTATTGCAGAATGATCAGAATTGGGATGTCCGTTGGAATGCGGAATGGGCATTAAAGAAGATAGGCACACCTGACGCATTGAAGACAGTTGAGGAATATCAGTCACGACAATAATATGCCGATACATTTACCAAACCAGTATGTGTCGAATAATGGAACTGTCTATTTGGAGAGTTGATTATGAATGACCTAAAGGGTATTTTGAGATTGACAACTGCAATGTTTTTATTTGTTGGGTTGCTCGGTATCTGGATTGGTGGATGTCAAACCCAAGAGCAGAAGGTTGAAAAACTGATCAGTAAGTTACAGCATAAGAATCCAAAGATCCGTCAGACTGCAGTAGTAGCGTTAACAAGAACAGGAAAAGATGCGGTGCCTGCCCTGATACAAGCATTACAGGATAAGGGTCGGGGTGTTCGTGCTTCCGCGGCAGGAGCATTAGGTTCTGAAAAGATGCCATAGATGCTACGCCTGCTCTGATAAAGACATTACAGGATCCAGAAGCACTGAAAGCAGTTGAGGAATATCAATCCCGACAATAATATGCCGACACAAGTAGGCCAAGGTTCAGCTATATCAAGCAGTTAATATGCAAAAGGTGAATGTTGTGGCTAAGAGGTTAGTTGTTGCGTTGCTGCTGATGGTGATAGTTATCTCTATTGGGTGTGGCAAAGATGAACCTGACAACGGCACCTTGAGACCAAATGCTAACTTGGTGAATGTGAGATTTTAATTCCAGCATGAGTAGTTGCTGTTGTGGTTTCTGTCTACTGTCTTTTCCGGGGCAACTTAAAGAGATCAGGGGGGCATATCAGCAGTTCGGGTTGAAACGCAGTTTCCGGAGGTTTCTTCCTCGCATTACTTTAGCTATGCTACAATGAATCAAGTCCTTAGGTAGGTTAGATAAGGGTTAAAGTCTACTAACACAATGCAAACTCAATTATGGATCGGTAAGCATGAGAAGAAACGATTTTGTAGCGAGTCTAAAGGCTTTCGGCTACGCCATGGCATCCACTGACCATCCGCTATTGGTTCATTTCGTTGTAATACGACGTTGTAACTTGAGCTGTGCCTACTGCAACGAGTATGATGACATCTCTCCTCCCATTCCACTTGAAGTGATAAAAAAACGAATTAGGGCCTTAGCAAATCTCAAAACGGCGATCATAACCTGTACAGGTGGTGAACCTCTCTTACATCCAGACATGGAAGAAATCATTAAGGAAATACGTAATCATAATATTATTGCATTTATGATAACCAACGGCTACCTGTTGACTAAGGAACGAATTCAGAAGCTGAATGAGGCAGGACTACAGGGACTACAGATTAGCATTGATAACCTTGAACCGGATGATGTGTCTTATAAGAGCCTAAAAGTGCTAGACAGAAAACTAAAATTACTAGCTGATTATGCCAAATTTGAAGTCAACATTAGCAGCGTATTAGGCATCAGCGACGAACGCACATCCGATGCGATTACTGTTGCTGAGCGGGCAATGAGTTATAATTTCAAGCA
>DTUY01000262.1 GCA_012963885.1 Candidatus Poribacteria bacterium
ACATAATTTTGGTCTAATGAAGATCAAACCTGAGATTACCGATCCATGAACCTAACTGGTTTACATCTGTTGCTAAAAACCATGTGTTAGTGGGTCATGGCTTCACTCGACTTAAATTGTAAAACGGTGTTGTAATTCATCACAAATTGCCGTCCACAAACGTGATTAAGCTATGTTCATCCCCATAGTTCGCCGTTTCTGCACCCCAATACCTCGTACACGAGTTATCTATTGTGTGGGTATCAGTGAGTGTTTAATAACCTAGTTGGTATTAGCCGGTACCCGCCTGGTACTCCGTAGGGAGGAAACAATCCAACGGGAACTTTCCCTTATCCCACGAGTCATGATGCGCCACGGCGGTAGATACAAAGCGTCGGATAATTTTCCAGCGAAAAAGAACTAAGTTCAAGACAGCGTAACTTCGTATTACATCCCACCACTAATGATGGCAAAGCCTTAGATAGACAGGTTGGTTGCTAGTTGATTCGTCTGTTGTTATTGTGCCCGCTTGATTACCCCGTACACGAGTTATCTATTGTGCGGGTATCAATAGTTAATTCATGATCAGAGAGGCTATTGCCAATCCAGTAACCCTTACTTCTCTTTTCCTCGACTGCCAGTTGATGGGTGACTCTACTTTCTGCGATTTGTAGTAGTTTGTCGATGTCGGTGGTGTAGATTTGAAGAGTCCGGTACACATGGATTTCCAGAGCAACTAGATAGTTCGTTCACGAGATACCATTCGATTCGTTCCAGCTTTCTTGGCTGGTGGTCGAATCTAAGGTTCACTCCTGGGCCAGACGCCGGACACCTTTTAGATTTTAGAGAAGGGGCGGGCCTTAACCTAGCTACGATTGGCGGCACTCGCGTATATTCCACCCCACAATGCTGCCCACGGTACGATCCGGTTGTTGATTTTACAGTTGACAAGATATCTTTATCCTCTTATTTTATCAAGGGAGGATGAGGTTTCGAATTAAATCTTTCGCATCGATAACGTATCTGAAAAACCGATGATTCATTGGCTCTTTAGACTCAATCTGCCAACTACAGGCAGGCTAATAATCACACCTTTAACCATTTCACCTGCCAAATAATGGCCAAGAGGAACCAGTGATGATTTTATGTGACCATAGCCTCTACCAAAAAACGAGAGGAAAACTGATGTATTGCAAAGTGATGACAGTTGCACTATTACTACTTGTGCTGTTTGTGGTAGTTAACATCGTGGAAGCTTATGATTTTGCCATTCACACCGATGCTCATCCGTGGCCCAAAGCTGATGCCGAAAAGGAGATCGAAAAGCTGGTTAATGCCATCAAGAATAAAGTGAACCTTGAAGTCTTCGAGCCAAACCAGAGAGACGATCTGGCCAATTGGGTCAAAGCACATACGAAAGATGGCCAAAGCACTCTGATACTGACCGGAATCACACCATCAACCATTTACCCAAAAGGCAATGCCAAGCCCGAAGGTTCTGTTCTGGAAGAATTTCTTGACGCCGGCAATACTATCTTCAACACCGGGGAATATACTTTCTACACCTCTGAGGGACCAGCGGAGACAAATGAAACGCAGGGATTGCAAAACATTATTGATGTTCCTGAAGCCTTTGTTTGGCATGAAAGAGGGGCTGATGCCTGGAAAGAAGACCCTGTAGTGGTCACGCCAACCAAGGAAGGGAAGAAGTATGCCCCAAGTATCAAAGAATACGGTACCTCTTACCCATTTCATGTCAAAGATTACGAAGGTACGCCGTGGAAATTGGAAATTGCCTTAGCTGAAAACACTAAGCAAGATCTGCGCGTCGAACCAGCAGTAATTTTCAATCAGGAAACAGGAGGTCGGCTAGGCATCTTTGTTCAGGCTTATGTGGGCGATATTCCACATCCTGGAGTGTCGTTTGCTGATATCATAAGCCAGTTCATTCTCAATTATCATGTGCCTCGAGTTTTGACGGTCGAAGCGGCGAATAAACTTGCCCTGACATGGGGAGAAATTAAGTCGAGTCGGTAATAGCCGTTGCTAACATCCAGTATGTAGTTGCACAATTCGTTGTGTGGCTACAGATAAAGTGAACAAAGGGCTGCGTCAATCTCAACGTGTCTTGCAACCACTTGATTCCCGACCAGCCAAGGCTTGACACTAAAATAGTTTTTTGTCATCATATATTGGACCTGGTTTCATCGGCATACGATGACTCTCGGATAGAGAAACTCCGGTTGTTACTTCACCCATCACCTGGTGTCTCTTTCCTGCATTATTATTGATGATGAAGCACTGTTGCATAGGTGTTCAATAATGACGGGCTCGATTACCTCTTCAGTACAGGTGTGATCAACCCCCAAATCGAAGCCTTTTTTAGTGGCTGACCTGTTCAAATGTGACATCAAATGGTTAGCCTGTCTTCGGCTACCCACTTCTGATCGGTGCCAGCAACGATTGGGCACAACAGTTTCCTCTTCTGCTGCACCGACAATAGCGAACCACAATTGGCCACTCTTCATTGGCAGACCTTTCAAGGACCTTGATCTTATAGAGCAATTAGTCTTACCACATAAGGCGAAACGAAAAGTAATTGGGCTAAATAGCTAGCTGGATGGCACTTTCATCCAGGAATTAAACCGCGGACCGGGTCATCTTACCCTACCAACAAAGGTGTCATTAACGCCATGGACTTTAAGAGCATACCTCAGCATCTGGCCATCAAGACTCGCAGAAGCAGCTACCTTATTGTCAGTATACTTCTGCTCCTACACCTGCTCCCAATCTTGATCTTCAAATACTTTCCCACACAAGACGGTTTTAGTCACCTCTACAACGCTCACGTTCTTAAATCTTATCACAACGTCGAGAACTATCAACTCCGAAATGTTTACGACTTGCGCTTAACTCTTTTTCCTAACTGGACCTCTCATCTCTTATTGGCTTTATTAATGCATATCTTTCCGCCCTTGATCTGTGAAAAGATACTCCTAATAATGTGTATTTCTCTAATACCACTATCGTTGTTCTACTTTTTGCATGGGGTTCATCCAGAAGCAACGTCTTCGCCGGGACAGAATGTGTTTGGTTTAGTCGGCTTTATTTATGCCTATAACTACCTGTTGCATATGGGGTTCTATAACTTCACTCTCAGTATCAGCCTCTTTTTCTTTACCCTCGGCTACTGGTGCCGTCATCAGTGGTTGCAACCACCAAATAATCTAGGGGGCAAGAAACTTTCGCTGCTTTATCTATTGATTGCTGCCACCTACTTTACCCATTATCAATCTTTTGCGCTACTGCTGCTGGCGATTACGTTCCTCACTATTTTCTCCTCTCTTTATACCGTGGGTAGAAACGGGGATAATAAGTCTGATGATTGGTGGCTCGGATCCAAGATAAAGCCAATTTTGGTTTTCCTGGGCTTGATGCTTCCCTTTTACTTGCTGATGCTATCATACTATTTGGATCGGCGTGAATCAGAGGGCACCTACAGAAGTTTTGAGCAACTGACCAACTATTTCCTATCGATGAAATCTTTAGTTGCTTTTCGGGACGACCACATTCTGGTTGGGCAGATATTGCTGGCTGTTTTTGGTATCGCTTTCCTGTTCACTGTGATCAATCGAGTTCAGAAAATTGGGCAAAGTGTCATGGGGAAAGCGGGTGGAAAACTGTTTTGGCCACAGGTTCTCAGACCAGAAGATGTCTTCTTGTTAATGGCATTGATGCTAACGGCAATGTATTACAAATTACCCTGGGCAAACTATGGGGGCGGATGGATCAACGACCGGGTTCATCTGTATATTTTTCTGGTGCTACTCCCATTTTTTGACTTGGGTGATTATTCGAGTCTTCGTCGGAAATCCAGCCCAAATTGGCCCGCTTACTATCGAACGATATTAGGTGGCATTATCATTTCTCTATCTCTCTGGCATCTGGGGCTCAACTGCCAAACCTACGCCCGGTTAAATGAGGATTTGACCAATGCCATGCCGGCGCCGGGTCAGTTATCCGCCCATACGATACTGGCCAGCCAGCCCGGAGAATGGAACGGTTGGGCTGACGCGCTGGCTCAAACTCCAAAATATGTCGAACCGTTTGGCCATCTGGAATGCTACTTGGCCCTGGAGAATAATGTGGCATACCTCGATAATTACGAAGCTACCACAGATCACTTTCCAATCCGGTTTAAAAACAGAGATTTACCCGCCGATTATCTGCTGCTGTGGCGAACGCAATACCAGCAAGCTGCAGATTTAGAAAGTCAGTATGACCTAATGGCTGAGAATAGCTATAATCGACTTTACCAGCGGAAAAAGGCCAAACCAGACGCCCTGCTGTGGAGTAAAAACCAGAAGACGGTAAGTATCCAGTTTGATTTCGGGGGAGGGCAAGTAACATCAGCTAATCAGCCAGAATATCCATCCATTGTCGTTACCACTGATAGCCGTTATGTCGACGGTGGGTACGGTTGGGTTACCGAGACAGCTCGATATCCATTCGTCAAAACTGTTAGCCGAAGTGAAGGGCATCAACAGAACCAGGATCAAGATGGTATCTGGAGTCTGGAAGCAAGCGTATTTCGAGTGGCGCTACCCAATGGTCAATATCGGGTAACTTCTACCTTTAGCAGTGTTGAGGAGAGACCGATCCGGATTGAGCTGGTGGCTAATGGGGAAAAGAAGATTGAAAAATTGTCAATTGGAAGTGAAGCCCATACCAGTCGTTACCAGATAACAGTAGTCGACCAACGACTAACACAGCTCATCTACACCAGTTCGCTTCAAAAGGGTTGGGTCTGGCTGGCTTGTGAAATTGAACGGATTCAGTGGCCAACTGAATAATTGCCAATTGCTTGCTGGTGGTCATGTCCTTGATATTGGTGGAGATTGTTTGTTCGTGCCCGCATCTGGGAATTTTCGTGGCGATTGTCACCAATGTTACTAGGAGGAGTCGAAGCGGAATGGCAATCAGCTGGCTCTATTTCGGCTGTAATCAAGTATATTTAAAATCTACTTTGGATTGACCTGTAAATCCGAGGGGAGAGCTAAAAAGGAGAATGAAACATGCGAGCTCGTCTTTCCTTCTGTCACTGGATGGCGACCTTTACTTCTGTTAGTCTGATAATATTGACTAACCCTGCCCTCGCCGGTCTGAGTCAAAAGGTGTTTTGAGACTGACAATTGCAATGTTTTTATTTGTTGGGTTGTTCGATATGTGGATGGGTGGATGTCAAACCCAAGAACAGAAGGTTGAAAAACTGATTAGTAAGTTACAGCATAAAAATCCAAAAGTTCGTCAGACTTCAGTAGTAGCATTAACAAAAATGGGAAAAGATGTGGTGCCTGTCCTGATACAAGCATTGCAGGGTCAGAATAGGGAGATTCGTAGTCGTGCGGCATTTGCATTGGGACGAATAGGCACACCAGAAGCACTGAAAGCAGTTAAGAAATATGAATCATGACAATAATATGCCGACGGCGGTACATACAAAGCGTCGGATAATTTTCCAGCGCAAAAGATCAGGTGCCAAAACAGCGTAACACCACATTACATCCCGCCATTCAGAGGGGTGTAGCCTGAGATAGACACCTCGTCTCTTGCCATTATGTGTCCCGATTCGTTACAACCCGTTGGTTTCTGCGGATGCTTTGATTAACTTAGAGCAGGCAGAGATTCTACATCAATAAGAGGGCTCAGGAAGTGTCTAAATTGGCGTATTTCAAGAGGTTGGGTTTAGTCTAATTGTCAAGATTATTGCTAGAATAGCGCCAATTCATGTCCAATTGAATTTACTATACTCATGGTTGCTTTTGAAGGGAAAGGCAGATCCATATGAAACGAATGAGTCTATTACTGTTGCTGGTTGTTTGGTTTTGTCAATCTGTTTATGCTGTTACTATTGGTATACCTGAGGATCAATCTACAATACAGGAGGCGGTAGATGCAGCTGGTAATGGAGGTACCATTCTGGTTGGCGATGGCGTTTACCGGGAAAATATCAGTATTTGGAACAAAGATTTGATCTTGCTATCGGAGAATGGTCCAACAGGAACGGTAATTGACGGTAGTCAGAGCGGTCGTTGTGTCAACATCAGTGGATCTTCGATAGTGGAGATGAAAGATTTACTTTAACCAATGGATTGTCTAATGACGGTGCAGGTATCAAAGTGGATGTCGGTCAACCAGTTTTGCTGGACAACCTGTATATCAGAGGGAAC
>DTUY01000263.1 GCA_012963885.1 Candidatus Poribacteria bacterium
CTAGGAAGGCAAAACTCGGTTTATCTGGTAAAACTGCTTGCGCTACCCGCATTATATTCCCGCCGATGATCTTCTGGATATCCTCATCCGAGTGTCCTCGCTGAACCAACCCCACCGTAAATAGCGGCCAGTTGGTCCAAGCCAGGCTCTGCATTTGCCAGCTCTGCTGGTATTCCGGTGTGAAACTGTTTTCTGGCCACAACGAACGGAAAGCAGTACGCAACTTTTGAGACTGAACACTCTTGGGTTGGTCGTCATAGGTCTGGATCCTGTAGCCGACGTCCGTGCCGATGGCTACGTAGTCAGCACCGAAGTTCTTCACGATGTAATCGATGTGGTCGAGCAAGGCTATAATGTCTCCTGTGCCGCCTAGAAAGGAAGGGATACAGCAGATACCCATATAACCTTCTGTTTGGAAAATAGCCCGCATTATCTCGTCTGTCTTGGCACGACAGTGTTCCTTTAAAGACCAGCAGGAAGAATGACTGGCCACCATTGGTTTTTCTGAAGTTTTCGCCGCATCCATACTGGTTTGTAAGCCTGAATGTGCTACATCCACGATTATGCCAACCCGGTTCATTTCCCGAACCACTTCATGTCCGAAATCGCTCAACCCGCCTGTCGAGTCTTCGCCACATCCCACGCCAATCATGTTCCAGCGGTTGTAGGTCAGATGCATCATTCTGCAACCAAGCTGATAGAAAATCCGAATAAATCCGAGTTCTTCCGCTACCGTGTCCCACCGCTGGGGGACAGGCACCCCATTGGCCGAAAAGTAGAGGCAGTGCCGGCCTTCCTGTTTGGCTTGTTCTATGTCCTGTGGAAAGGCGGCTCTGAAGACGAAATCGCCCAGTTTGTCCGTAACGTAAGTAAAACGGGCATGACGCTTGATAATCCGGTCCATGCGGTTACCTTCCTGTCCCGCATTCTGAAATACGCAGGTGACTCCAGATGCTTTCCAAGCCTCTTTGTACGATTGTAAACCGATAGGATCAGTCAGATGCCGGGTCATGGACATCTCTTCTGTCAAGTCCTGCAATTCATTGGGCCAAGCTCCAGCTTCGATTGCCTTAGCCAGAACGCCTGAATCAGGAACTGATGTCGGTGAGAAGCCGTAAGAATCAAAGACGATAAACTCTTTATGCAACTCCAATCCATGATCCAAGTCCTTTTGGGATGGCTCAAGTGTCTCCAGTGCTACCTGCTTGTCTCTTTCAATACGGTCGCTTGTACTCATTAATTTTGTCCTTTCTCAGTATTTCATAGAGATGCGAATAGATCCAATCTCACTTCTCCCTCACAAGCAAAAAGTAAATAACTTCATTCTAGGATAAACCTTATATTATAAGGGGTGGAATAAAATCGTTTGCTTCGGATTTAACTGACAACCTCTTCACTTTTGGTATAGGGAAATAGTACCGTATTGTTCCTCTTTTGACTGCTTTAATAGTATAATCCATTCTGCCAATCATACGAAAAACAGATTCAGGATACAACAAGATAGATGTAAGTAGGAGCACTACAGATGTTATCGACTGAAAACATGGGTGGCGTGGTCGTTACACCGGGGCAATTAAGGGAAATGCAGGCAGGTGACTATATACTGCACGCCCGCCATGGCCAGCTGGAACAGATCGAAGTGGAGAAAATCAGTATGCCCTTGGATCCTCAGGGCCATTACCAGGGGTTGGGACTGATTCTAGCTCCCGATGGCACCATCTACGCCTCTCAACAAACCATTATCTCCAAGTCCACAGATGGTGGACAGACCTGGGAACATCTCAAGAGGGATCCTGCCGCATTTGGATTCAACGGATGGCTCTTGCAGGTTAATCAAGAAGGCCAACTAGTTAACGTCAATCAAGACGGTGAAGAGGGACCTGTCACCGTCTGGGTTTCTAGCGATGAAGGCGGAAAATGGGAGCAGATTTGCCAAATAGATGTCACTCCATTTCAAAAAACAGTGGTTGGTAATAGCCTGACACGATTTAGCGACGGAACACTGGTACTACCCATTAAAAGGCGCGATCAACCATTTTATGAAGGGACTAACCCCACCTACACTTTCCGGTCTAGTGATGGTGGGCACACTTTTCCTCAGCGGTCTTTCTTGTCAGACTACGGTAATGAAGTCAACATCACAGAACTTTGTCCTGAACGGTTGCTGGCGGTTATCCGTTATCAGCCGGGACCTACTGACCAACCCCAGACCAACAAGACTGTTTTTCTGGCTGACTCTGTGGATAGCGGACTAACCTGGGAGAACCTTCGTCAATTAACCAGCGTTCATGGCCAGTGTCACGGAGCAGCGATCGGCCTTTCTGGTAACCGGATTGTTGTCGCCTATGACCATCGTTATCCCCGAGAATTGGGTACTGGCCGGGCGATGATAAGCCACGACAATGGGAAAAGTTGGCAGGATGAAGTCTACTACCTTTGTCATGGAGATGTTGCCGGCTTTCCACGGCATATCACCTTAGATGGCAGAGAGATACTCACCTTTATCGGTTCTTGTTACGGCGATGTTAGTAAATGGGAAAACGCAATGGGAAAATCACATTTCTCCCTCATACGTTGGCGACCAGTTTAGCGGCTCTAAATCCAGGAGTTAATTGTGTGATTTTCATGCTGTTATTGTCAACTGGCCAACTTCTTTTTCCCGTACATCAATCGCGATAGAATGCGTCATCCAGTTAGTTTAATCTGCTTATCACGATAAAATGGTTATTAATAAAAAATATAAAAGGATTACTCAGGAACCATGATTACCGAAGAACATAAGAAACAATACCAAACCGAGGGATATTTCGTAGTGGATGACATGATACCTGTCTCCATGTTCGAAGAGCTCAGGGCAGCTTGCTGGCGAGTCAAGAAGAAAGTGCGAGAAGGCACTGTGGACGTTTACACCCACTGGGCTTCTACTTCCGAACCCTGGTGTATCCGGGGGCTTATCGCCCCAGAATTCAATGAACCCATTTTTGCCGAGTACATGCTCCATCAGTCGTTTATGGATTGCACCCGTTCCTTCCTTGGCGACGAATTGCGACTGGGATGGATTGACTTGCGTACCAACCCACATCACCAGGATTTTCCCGGCGGCTGGCACCGTGACATTGGTGATAGAGACCCCAAGCTAGAAGAAGAGATAGAGGTACTCAACCAGCCAATGAACAACCTCAGGTGGTATCTTGCCCTGGTGGACGATGATTGCTTGCAAATTATACCCGGTAGTCAATTGCGCAACCGTACAGAACGCGAACGTGAATGTCTGGTCAACTCACCCCATGATGACTTGCCTGGACAGCAGGTGATTGCCTTAAAGGCCGGACAGGTCGCTTTCTGGTGTGGCAAGACCATTCACCGCGGCAGTATGAGGATGGATGCGGAACGCCTGACCCTAGCCGCCAGTTGGCGCAAGTGGGAAGCGGATGAAGCATTAGAAGAGAAAGTGGATAGCAGATTTGAATGGCGCTTAGACGAGAGTGTACGCGCTTTCCTGCCACCAGCCATGCATGTGTATTACGATCGCTGGCGTGCATTGCAAAAAAACTGAAGTCGAGCCGTTTGCCGTACGATGGTGTTGGCTTTCACTTCTCAGTTACAATTGAGGCTTTCTCGGAGGCAAATATTAGCAGTTAAGCAAAACAGAATTACATCTCACCTGATTTACTCATTAATCGTGATAGAATTGCCGAAGCGAGTGTGAAAACTTGTTTGCCAACAGATTCGCCATATCATTCAGAAGTTACTGGATTTTACACAATAAACATTGTTAAATAAGCGCTCAAGCAACAGGATTAGCTATTGGCTAATCTTGAGGCTAACTAATATGGTAGGTGTCCCAACAATACGAAAGGATGCACTGCAATGACCAAACTCACACCGATTTGCCCGCTGATGCTGGTTGCCTCCCTTTTCGGCTTTAGTGAGCAGTCCCGTGGGGCTGTACCTCAACAATCCGTTCTCGATTCTTACGAGCAGTTTGAGAACATTGACCAAGCTGCCAAAGTGCTGAGAAAGCAGACCGCTGAAGCCAAGACACATTCGTTTTCAAGAGATTGGTTCGATTGGGAATTTCTCCTGCGCCGATATATTGACGAAGGGCGTCGTGACGAGAATGCGTTGAAGATGTTAGCCGCTTATTTTCGTGGCGCGGTGCTCGATCGGTATCGTGCTTTGGATGCTCAAGGGGAAGGGAAGATGTTCTATATCTTCAACACATCCATGGATGGAAACAAGTCGACTCGGATTTCCAGTGACAAAGTCTTTCTCCGCGATGTCCATGGTGGTGGGGGTCATGGAGGTTGGGGATCACACGCCCGTATGTTGATTTACGAAGAACTGGTCAAGCAGGAAATTCTGAGTAGGGAGGAACGGGCCTTGTTTAGGGAAATCGTCGTGCAAAGTCTTAGCGAAGACTTCCTGGATTTCAACCGCTTGGAGCGCGGCGCCAACAATCGTCCGTACAAAAATACCGGTGGGATCGCGGCAGCCGTTCGTGTTTTTCCCCATATGCCAAGGGCTGAGGAATTGGAGGCATGGGTTGAGCGACAATGGAGAGAACTTGTAGAGCATGGTGATATTTTCGAGGTGAACCATTTCCCCTATGGAGGCCTTCACTTGTCCGGGATGTTCGATATCGCTTCTGAAACTGGAAAAATCAAGGAACCTGCCAATCGCAAACTCATTTATACCATGGCTAGGCGATACGTGTTGCTGAATCACGGCATGGGTGTTCGGGGAAATCCCAATGCAGGGGCCCAGGCTAATGTCAATTTCACCACCAGGGCAATGTTTGCCAACCCATGGCATGCGACTACTACGGAGACATCTTAGTTCCAGACTTCTGGTATCGGGCAGCTCAGGAATTCAGGGACCCAGAATTCCTTTGGGCAGCGGCTCAAACCAGCATTGGTCCTGAACCGCCAATAGGAGAGGACCAGGATGAAATGCGGAGGCAATGGAAGAATGCGTATGCCCGACGTTTTGCTTGGTTCATCGAGCACGGCATCGAACCAAAGCCCCCCGAAACTGGTTCATCCATTGGTCTTCTAAGTCCAACCATTTATCGTATCAAAGAACGACTTTACTTGTGCGCAGGAAGGGAACAGGATCAACCATTTGCTTCTTTTTATTTGTTTGATCGCAACAACGAATACATGCATTGTTTCGGTGATGCCATGGGGCGGTTGTACGAATATTGTGTTGACGGCGCGAAGCTGATTGGATCATCAGGCAAATACAACGGAATATTCATTGGTCAAGCCTACTACGATATGCTAATGGTTCGGCATCCCAATGATGCCTTTCCAATGCATTCCGCTATGCCGGAACATCATTGGGGACGTCAGGCTTTTTTGGATCAGGCTGCCCACGTTTGGCGTCGAGCTTCGTGCAGTTTGCCCAGCATCACGCATTGTCGTACTGGTCCTGATTCGAAGAACTGGCGTTATGCACCGGAGTTGCACGATCTTTGGACATGGAGGCGGGTCGATGACCCAGTAGGAGCCTCTGCCGCCAACATGGATGGTCTGATATACCTCAACAACGATTATACATTGCGCAGTGTCACCTTGCGCCTGAATGGTAGCCCGGATGAGAACGGTAAGGTGGACAAGGTCTTCCTGCGGAACCTTCGACTTGTTGGTCCCAAGGGCGACATTATGCTGGCGAATTTTTCCCATCAACCTGAGAATTTCAAGGTTACACGACGCAGGTTGTCTGATCCAGATAGGGAGTGGGAAGCCGTAGATCCAATGCCAGTGACTATTGTTACTGAGGACGGCAGGAAGGCCTTGGAAGTCACAATAGAGCCCGATTTCTCGTATGCCCTGCGGGTGGGTGTCTCTCATCATGAGTTCAACTTGGCTGAAGATTACACACGCGTGAGTTTTGATTTCAAAGGTAGCAGCAGCGAACCCCATCTGCGCTATCGGCAAGGTTGGCGTTATGGTCAAACGGGTTCGCCAGCTCTGGTTTCAGACATGATTCTCAACGATCGCACTGTGGTTCCATCGCACGATGTTCGCGGCGGGATTCTGGAGCCGGATTCTGTGTTCGTTGAGGACCGCGACAGGGATTCTTTTGGTAGTTTCACCTACCGTAATTACTTTGGTGCCCGGAGTACTTGGACCCGTCACACATTACTGACTTGGGAAGGTGTTCTTGTTGTACGTGATGTCTACGTTGCAGGCTCCGAGACG
>DTUY01000264.1 GCA_012963885.1 Candidatus Poribacteria bacterium
ATTTGAAGAATTAGTCAACTACATCTTTACGGAAGTTGGGACCGAACACAACGCTGTAGCTAAATTACGTCGTCTGATATCGATTCAGATGCAGATGGTTGAAACCAATCCTGAGCTTACCGAATTAATGCTTTTAGAGGCCAGGCAGAGTAGTAAATTTATCCTCAGTTCAGCCATCAGTAAAATAGGGGATTATTGTGACAAGATTGAAGGGATTTTAAAAGAAGGTATCGAGGAAGGTCTGGTTAGACCGGATTTAGATCTGACTGTGGCTTCCACCATGCTTTATTCTGGTATCGAAGGGATTGCAACTCGATGGATGCTTGAGAACAAGCACTATAATCTGAATTCATGTGCAGAACAACTGATACAATTATTTATTGGTGGTATTAGAAAACTGCCATGAAGAAAAATTCGCTTTTGCTCATTTTATCCTTGGTAACTTAAATTGCAGTAAGGAAATATAATTATGCGAAAAGACCTGTGTTTAATCTGTTATATGATTTTCAGTTTTATGTGCTGTTTTCCTACGGCAAAGGCACATAAAATCAATCAAAAAAATAATGTTATTGAAGAACAAGCCGATATTGAACTATCGCTAGATCCAATTCCGGATCTAACAATTGAAACAATCCGCTCTGAATTATACTCAATAGATAGCTTGTGTCGAAAAGGCTTGATTGTGCTGGTTTTCACTTCAACAAAATGCCCTGTTACCAACCAGTACACACAAAGACTGAACCGAATGAATAAAAATTACACCAATGCTTCAGTGATTGGGGTTTATTCCAACCATGAAGACACTGTGCAGGTCATAGCCAAGCATGTCAAAGAGATAGGGATTTTATTTCATACTGTCAAAGATTTCGATGGCAAGTTGGCCAATCAACTGGGCGCAACCATGACACCACAAGCGTTCGTAATTGATCAAAACAGAATCATTCGCTATCGCGGTCCAGTTGACGACAATCGATACGCCAATCGTGTCAGGGAGAAGTATCTGCAAAATGCCATAGATCAACTTCTCAGTGATCAGGAAATCACTGTTTCCCAAGCAGATTCATTCGGTTGTACCATCCATTTGCCTGAAGAGACAGCACACACAATTACTTATGCTCGTCACATTGCACCGATCATACAACGTAACTGTCAGTCGTGTCATCGCTCAGGTCAGGTGGCACCATTTCCGTTGATGACTTATGAAGATGCTAAAACATGGTCAACTGAGATGGTTTCCTATACTCAGAGTCACTTGATGCCGCTCTGGAAGCCGGAGCCGGGTTATGGAGACTTCAAACAGACGCGCCGTATGTGGGATTGGGAAGTTGACAAAATCACAGAATGGGTGAAGTCCGGCATGTCTTACGGTAATGAAGCGGATCTTCCTGTTCTCCGTTCTTTTGATAATTCTTGGTTTTTAGGTGAACCGGATCTATTGGTCGAAATGCCAGAGCCTTATGATGTACCAGCAGATGGTGAAGATGAGTATCGTCACTTTATCATCCCCACAAACTTCGATCAGGATATGTATGTCCAAGCCATCGATATCGAACCAGGCAACCGAAAGACAGTTCACCACGTTATTGTCTACTTGGACACAACGGGAAAAGCAAGAGAGTTAGATGCCGCAGATCCTAAACCGGGATATGCACGGTTTGGAGGAACAGGTTTCGATGCACAGTGGCTTGGCGGTTGGGCCCCCGGAGTTACCCCTAACCTATTACCAGAAGGAACTGGTGCCTTGCTGCCAAGAGGGGCTGACATCGTCCTACAAATCCATTACTACAAAACCGGTCGTATCAAACAAGATCTTTCACGGGCTGGTTTATATTTCAGCAAGGCGGCAGATCCTAAGCGTGTGTATGTTGACGCTGCCATCAATACCGAATTTCAGATTCCTACTGGTGCAGCCAAATACCAAGTTAAAGCTACGTGGACAGAGGAAGAAGATGTGTATGCTATCACGGTAGCACCACACATGCATTTAATCGGAACTGATATGAAGGTTGATGCCACTTTTCCTGACGGGCGACAACAAGAAATGATTTGGATCAAGGATTGGGATTTCAACTGGCAAGACGCTTATCAATACAAAATACCAATCTTTATGCCTGCAAGCACCGTTGTCAAAGCCGTCGGGCATTTTGACAATTCAGCGGCAAACTCGCTAAATCCAAACAATCCACCCAAACCAATCGGATGGGGGGAGAAAACAACCGATGAAATGTTTATTGCTTTTCTGGGTATTATTCGTGCAAAAGACTTCACCCCGGAAGCGACATCAACGTCACATAGTGGGGATTTGGATGAACCACTGCCTCGTCACGCAGCAGCTCATCCTCGTCAAAAGGTCTGAGGCGGAAACGGATCCAGAGGTTATCTCAGAGGAGGTAGCAGAAGATTTGGAAAATGACAGGTAGTTCTATGGCTGCCGAATTTGACAGGCTTCCTTCCAAAATCAAGCAATTGGCAGAAGATCTGCTATTCGATGAGTCCGTACGTTTTTGTGCGATTGGAGGGCTTTTTCAGCCTGATTTTATCATCCTTACAACTCAACGTCTGCTTGTTCTAACCGAGCAAATCATTGGTAACCTGATGTATACTACTAATAGATGTAACTTGGAGTTTGAACAGATTATCCAGATCGACATCGACCGGACGCTGTGGCAGAAATTTACCAATCAAGCATGCCTGAAAATTGAAACCAGTGGTGTTGTTTATTTTGTCAAAGGCTTGAGCCTTGGTGACGCTAAACAGATCATAACGCTTGTTTTGGCATCGAGACCATGACAATTTCATGCAATCTATAGGTTTTAGACATACAGGAAAATAATAGATCTCTGGGAGAAATGCAGTAAGGAAAACACCTAAAAGGTGATGAAATTATGGGATTAAATCAGGAAGAAATTCAAACTTTAAGAAGTTAACCGGAGTTCAATATCCTACTTGGAATCCAGTGATAGTAGTCTTAGGCACCAGAGGAAACATTCTGTTTCACTCAAAATATTCAATTGAATGGAGCCTTTCCAGAATGCCCTTTTCCTTCATTACTGTTTCGACATCATCAAGTTCTAATGGAGCCAGCTGGGTTAAGTTATCTATACCATTTTCAGTTACAACAACTGTATCTTCGACACGAATGTAGAGTTTCTCTTCAGGAATCCACATCATCGGATCTACTGAGAACACTGTTCCGGTTACCAATGGCTGAGAGCGATAATCCCCTCTATCGTGTACGTCCATACCGACAGTATGGGATAAATGCCCTCGAAACTCTAAAGCTTGACGTGCGGCTTTTTCATAGTAATCTTTTGAAAAGTTTGTTCTGTTAATCAGATCTTCCATTTCCATGGCCGCTTCGTCCATGATTTGGGAAGCCAACACATTCGGTCGAATTAATTTCAACAGGACCTTATGGTATTCTACAATGAAACCATATAATTCCCGTTGCCATGCTGTATACTTACCATTAATAGGCCACATTCGACCAATGTCACTTGTATAGTAACCGTAATCAGGAGCATAATCCATTAGAACTAAATCCCCATCTTGAAGTTCGCAGTTATTGCGAAAATAATGCCCGTGCCATGCATTGGCACCTCCCGCAATAATGGCTGGATAGCCTCCACCTCTTGCTCCATTGGCAAGAAAGGTAAAATCTGCAACCGATCTAAGTTGAAATTCCATGATACCAGGTTTTGTGCATCGCATAGCTTCCTCCACTGCTGACCCAGTAAGTTGTCCTGCACGGCGCATTAGCTTGATCTCATTTGGACTTTTTAAAGCGCGAAGCGAAAAAATGATCGGTGACAGGTCCTGAATTGTAGCTTGTGGACAAAAATCCTTTAATCTTTGAATGAAGTATGCTTCCCGTTTTGGATGCGTGTTGAATAGATCTAATGGGTTATGATGCTCCGCACCGCCTTTTGGCGCGTAGACAGTTTTGGCACCCGCAATGTCGGCTGCAAATTCCTCTGTTTTTCGTACCTCATCTACACCCGTGAGTTTCCCCGCCAATTCGGTATCATCAGCGTTTAGGATAGGTCCTTCACCCCGTTCCTGTTCTAAATTGCGTTCGGGGAGATAAAGAATGGTTTCATGACTGCTAGCATCAAGAAGTAAGTAGGCATAAGGAACTTCTATTCCGCATAAATAATAGAATTCGTTGGATTGGCGAAACAACTCTAGCTCGCCAATGGGAGACGCTCCTTGCAACACGGCTATCGTGTTGTCTTCCATCTGATTGAAGACCCTTTTACGACGAGTAGCAAACTCAGAAGGAGGGAAATCAGTTTGGAAAAGAAGTGCCGAACTAGTGGGGTTTGACGAAGATTCACTCATTTAAAAAACCCTTTTGATTTCTTCTCTTGTGCATCAGGCACGAAGAATCAGAACCCAATTGTTAGGTTGAAACCATAATAATGGGAAGGTGAACATTAAAATTTAAGGTCTAGACAAATTTAGATCTATAGAGTCGAGAAGATTGATTATATGATTCATTAACTTAATCAATTCTTAGTAATTTTGACAAAGAGAAACTGCTGTTGATCCAATAAAAACCAGAAACAACAAACATGAATCAAGAGGCAACAAATTACTAGCGGCTGAGGGCATAAGCCACTATATTCATTCCCTGTTCAAACGCCCATCGACGTTGTTCTTCTCCGCCTGGTGAGCACGGACGTCCTTCCCAAGCACAGTTATAATCGGTTGATGAAAAGTAAACAGCAATACGATCGTCTATCATAAGAGCTTCATCATAGGTGGCGTATGGGTAGAGCACCTTGTCACCTCCAAGATACTCGTCATGGTCATATAGCGTATGGTAGACTGGATGACTCAGATCAAGCCGTTCAAGTTTCTTGTTTGGGAAGAGTTGCTCCATCAAACGATGAACTGATGGGCGCATAAACCCACGCCCGCCATTAAGACGAATATCGCAATCTTCAGCATGAATAAACCCCCCGCGTTCGATGTATTCTCGTAATCGGTTGGTCTGTGTTTTAGATAATCGTATACCTCTGTGTCCAGTTATGAAGATATACGGGTAGGCAAAAATATCTTCGTCATCGATTGAGACATACTGGGGATTTTGGTAATTTTCAACATTGATTGAAGTATTATTGGAAAGTACCTGAGAAAACTTGAGGTCTGAAGGCCATCGGTAGTAATTTACTATATTGGTGTACCAGTCTCCGCCTGGATACTGGAGCCTTACAAATATAAATTTCTCACCAGAGGGATCATCAGATGGACAATGATGCTCAACAACCCCATAGCGACTACCATAATACACATCTTGCCCTAAATCATACTGAGCCCATCCCTCTGCCCATGTTTTGGTGGAAAAGAAATCGGCAACCAGTACCGAAGTTGTTAGTCCAGTTGCTCCTTGCACAAACCTACGTCTGGAAATCGGTTGATCATGCTGCCTGCGTTTTTCTTTATTATCTACCATAACACGCTTTCACTCAACCTTACATCTATCAATCATTCGGTTCGCAGTATAACACCTGAAATCGTGATTGTAAAGCTTGAGCAGATCATAATAAATACCTAGATTAGATCTGACTTGACTCATTTTGCTAGGTTATGCTATTCTTACTAAATCTTCCGGAAATTACAGGTTGAAAGATGCAGACTCGGTGGCCAAGAAGTAAAGTGATTTCATGTGTCAAGCGTTGGTGGTATACCAGTTGGGGTAGGAGTGTGCCTGTGTAAGAGTAGAGGCCCTTAAAATCGGAAATAAAGCCGTAGGCATACTAAATGTGATGTCTACGGCTTTTTTTAATTGGAAGAAGAATATTTACTAAGGAACAAAGACTTGGAGATTTATTGATGTATTTCCCCGATTTGGATCAGTTTCGAAAAAAAGCTAAGCAGGGCAACTTAATTCCTGTTTATAAACCGATTCTTGCCGACTTAGAGACTCCTGTATCCGCATTTTATAAAATAGGTTTAAGTGATTATGCCTTTCTTCTCGAGAGTGTGGAAGGTGGAGAAAAGGCCGCGCGATACTCTTTTCTTGGCAGTGATCCATCCATTATCTTCCAGAGCAAGGGAAACCAGGTAAAAATTGAGTTGACTAAAACAGGGCAAGTAATCGAAAAAAGATGTGAAGATCCATTCTTGGAATTAGAAAAACTAATTAAATCCTACCAACCGGTTACGGTAGAAGGATTACCGCGTTTCCATGGTGGAGCCGTTGGGTATCTAGGCTATGATATGGTACGTTTTTTTGAGAATTTGCCCGACTCCACAGAAGATGACTTGGATTTGCCAGACAGCTTTTTTGTGCTGACAGATACTATTCTAGTATTTGATCATGTTAGCCATCAAATTAAGGTAGTTGCCAATGCTCATATCGAAGGGGATGTTGATGCCGCCTATGAAACAGCAATAACACAAATTGATGAGCTTATTACCAAACTCAAGCAGCCTTTAAAAGTAAAATCAGGAACTTTAAATCAGAACGTACAGTCTCTGAAAGTGAAATCTAACTTTATCAAAGCTGATTATAAAAAGATTATTGACTGTGCCAAAGAATATATTAGCGCAGGTGATATCATACAGGTTGTTCCTTCACAGCGGTTTAGTGTACCAATTTCTGTCGAGGTATTTGAGGTCTATCGTGCTTTGCGGATGATTAACCCATCGCCGTATATGTACTATCTAAAATTTGGGGATAATCTAAAAATTGCCGGTGCTTCTCCTGAAATGATGGTACGAGTTGAAGATGGTGTGGCGGAAACTTGCCCTATTGCGGGAACTAAACCGAGAGGACAGACACCAGAGGAGGATGAAGCCTTAGCTAAAGAACTGATTGAAGATCCTAAAGAACGGGCTGAACATGTAATGCTGGTTGATCTCGGGCGTAACGACTTGGGCCGAGTGTGTGAGTACAATACAGTACGCGTCAGCAAAATGATGGCCATTGAACGTTACTCGCATGTTATGCATATCGTGTCCCAAGTGGAGGGGAAATTGCGCCAAGGGATGAGTGCTTTTGACGTGATTCGTGCCTGTTTCCCAGCTGGAACCTTATCGGGAGCACCGAAGATCCGCGCCATGGAAATTATTGATGAATTGGAACTGACGCGGCGTGGTTGCTATGGTGGAGCCGTCGGATACTTTAGCTTCGATGGCAACTCCGATACGGCAATTACAATCCGGACAATTATTGTTAAGGATGGAATAGCTTATGTGCAAGCTGGTGGTGGAATCGTAGCAGATTCTGTTAAAGAAACAGAGTTCCAAGAAACTATCAATAAGGCACGTACCGTGATTCGTGCTGTTGAGTTAGCTGAATTAGGATTGGAGTAAGAGAAATGATCTTGATGATTGATAATTACGATTCTTTCACATATAATTTGGTTCAATATTTTGGGGAACTGGGAGCGGATCTGGTAGTTTTCCGAAACGATAAAATTTTGATTGATGAGATTGAAACACTGAATCCAGAAAAGATTGTAATTTCACCCGGTCCCTGCACACCAAACAAAGCTGGAATTTCTTGTCAGGTGATCAAGCATTATGCTGGTAGAGTACCAATTTTAGGAGTGTGTTTGGGGCACCAATGTATTGGTCAAGTATTCGGCGGAAATATTGTCCGGGCAAACCGATTGATGCACGGAAAAACGTCACCTATATATCACAACGATCAAGAGATTTTTCAAGGTTTGTCCACTCCCTTTGATGCTACTCGGTACCATTCACTGATCATCGAAAACGAAAGTCTGCCAGATTGTCTGAAGTTAACCGCATGGACAGATCAGGACGAAATCATGGGGATCCAGCATAAAGAGATTCCGATTTATGGAGTGCAGTTTCATCCTGAATCGATTCTAACCGTAGAAGGTAAGAAACTTCTCGGTAATTTCCTGTCTTTGCAGTGACTTTACAACGGAACAACTGATATTAGCTTAGAATTTATCCAAATGTAATCCTAACTTTCTCTTGGTATGAACTTACCATGTGGAAAGGAGGGTCAGATACACGTGAATTACCCTAAACATTTCCTTTGGGAGGGAAGCTCTATCTTATTCTTCTATACTAGCCTAACCCTTTCTCCATTCAGAAGGGAATCAATACTTCATTCTACTGTGATCCCATCGGCCAAACGTCCATACTTTTTCATAACTGCCTGTAATTGATCTAAAGGTATAGCCTGAATCACCCTTCCTTTTCTTCCAGCAGTTGTTACTGCTGTTGTCATCGAGTTAATGATGGCTTCTTCGGTGGCTTCGATCACTGCTTGATAAAGCCCATCCAGTCGATAATCGGCAAGTATGTTGAGAGAAAATGTCCCGTTTTTCGGTCTAAGGGGAATCACGTTGGCTGTTGAAAAAGCGATCACAAAATCTCCGCTACTAACGGTGCTGGGCGTACCTGTGTGGGCTAGACCATACGCTGCTCTTATAGCCAGTTGCATCAGTTGACGGTGTATCAAAGGCGCATCAGTAGCTATGACGATAATAAATGAACCATCACGGTAGCTTTTGATTTTGGAATCAGTCATTTCCTGGCCTACGGGGACGCCGTCAATCCGAAGTTGGCGACGACGACCGCCGTTGGAATTAACTAGCACACCAACCGTGTATCCCCCCTGCCCTTCAGGTAAGACTCTGGAAGCTGTTCCAATTCCTGCCTTAAACCCATAACATCGCATTCCTGTGCCACCACCGACACATCCTTCCGCTACCCAATTGCTGCTAGCTTGTTCGATTGCTTTAATGGTATGGCCAGCTGTCACGTGCAATCCACTGATATCATTCAACCCGCCATCATAGCATTCAGCCACAATAGGAAGAATAACATGATCATCCGGATAATGCTTAATGGTGTGTCTGACAACACCGTCATGTACTGCACCAACACTCAGAGTATTAGTCAGCATTATCGGTGATTCAATCCATCCCGCTTGATTTATTCGTGCCATGCCGGTAGTTTCACCGTTGCCATGGATAGTGTAACTTGCTCCAAACAACCGATCCTTCCAGATATTGTCACGCGGAATGACAGCCGTAACACCCGTTCGGATACTATCCCCTTCATTCAGGGTAACATGCCCCACTTTGACACCAGCTACATCGGTGATAGCATTGTATGGCCCTGGCTGATAGATTCCGATTTGAATGCCGATATCTCGCGCACGGGCACGACCTTCTGGAACAGTTAGGTTCACTTCACCACTATTTGCTGACACCTGAATTGACAGTAGACAGATTAACAAGTACAAACCTAGTTGGTTTGACCTATGCTTCGGCTTCCCATTGGATATCCACATAGTTAGTATCCCTATTTTTTATTTGTTTTCAGTTTGATTAAAACGATTGAGAACGTTCAGAAATGTTTGGGTTCTTTGATCCTGCGGCTCCGAGAAAATCTGATCCGGCGATCCAATTTCAACAAAGCGACCTTCATCGATGAATATCACGCGATTGGCGAAATCACGAGCAAATCCCATCTCGTGTGTCACGATTAGCATCGTCATTCCATCTTCAACCAGTTGCTGCATCACGTTGAGGACTTCGACAATTAGTTCTGGATCTAGTGATGAGGTTGGCTCATCAAACAGCATAATTCTGGGTTTCATGGCTAATGCACGGGCGATAGCTACACGTTGTTGCTGCCCGCCGGAAAGACGTGACGGGTATTCATCTCGTTTGTCGGTTAACCCTACCTTTTCCAAGTTATATTTCCCGATTTCGATAGCTTCCGTTTGATCTATTCCTTTGACCGTAATAGGACCTTCCATGACATTTTGTAAAGCAGTCATATGAGGAAACAAATTAAAAGACTGAAACACCATTCCGGTTTTCAGCCGTATCTTATGAAGGCGACGACGATAACTACGCCCGCTTTCTTGAGCATTAATTACAGTTCCCTCGATACTAATTGAACCATAATCTGGTGTCTCCAGAAAGTTGAGACATCTCAGCAAAGTGCTTTTGCCGGAACCACTACGTCCAATAATACAAACTACCTCAGTCGTATCAACCGAGAACGAAAGATCCTTCAGGACATGAAGTTGACCGAAATATTTGTCTAGGTGAGAGACGCCTACAATCGATTCCATCAACGATCACCTTTAGCTAAATATCTTTCCACACGTCCTTGAATTATAGAAAAAATAATGGTCAGAACCCAATAAAAGATAGCAGCAATAAATAATGCTTCTAGATTCCGGAAGTACGCACGGCCTTGCTTCTGTGCTCTCCATAGGATCTCCCAGACGAAACCAGTAACGGAAACCAGTGCGGTATCCTTCAGCATAGCAATAAACTGATTGCCAATCGGCGGAATGACCAACCGAATCGCCTGTGGTAATACGATCCTTTGCATCAACTGGCGTTGGGTCATTCCTATTGCCAATGCAGCTTCCCGTTGTCCAACCCCCACCGACTGAATACCAGCCCGAAAGATCTCAGTCATATAAGCACCATAGTTAATTCCGAGTGCTAGAATTCCAGCCGTCATTCCAGACAGGCGTATACCCAACTGAGGCAATCCCAGATAGAAGAAGATAATCTGTAACAGAAGTGGAGTTCCGCGAATTAGGGATATGTAGAAGGTCGCTAAAGCATAGGCTAGCGGAATCTTGGATAACCGACCAAGCGCGCCCAGAAAAGCTAAACAGGATGCCAAAACAACAGAGAAAAAAGATAGCAGAATCGTTAAACCGATGCCGCCAGCAATAAAAGGGGTATGTTTACGGATAAATTGAAAATCGAGTTTAATGGTTTTAATCTGGATTCCCAGAAGCCGAGCTTCAAAACCGCTGAAGGCGAATAATAGGATGATAAGTAAACTCAACCAGGATACGCAGACACCAAGTTGAAAACGGAATCGCTGCTGTTTTCTAAGTTCTTCAATTAGTTCGCTTCGGTTCTTGGTATCAGAACCAGATGTATGGTTCATATATTCGGATCTTGGGTTTTATCTTCTTTAAACCATTTCATTGAAAAGGTGCTGAGTGTTTCATCTTTATGCATATCAACAATGATTTCATTCACCTTCTTCACTAGGCGGGTATTATCCTTAGAACCATTCTTACCAAAAGCAACAGCTAGGTTCTCTGCAAAAACAGGGGGTCCCACTTTGTGAACGGGTATTCCGTGTTTTATGGCTGCTTCGACAATTGTGTTAGAAGTCAGAAAGATGGCAAATTCTTCCCGTCCCACTTGAATCGATTGCACACATTCATTATCCGTTTTTAACGGAATGACAGTAATGTTCATTGGCGGATCCGCATAAAGGCTTGACTCCGGAAATTCTACTATTCCGTTAAGCCAATCTTCGTAAACGGTGGACACGCAAACGCAGACGCTTTGCCCGTTAATATCTTCTAATACATTAATCCCCGAACTGGTAGTTGCTGCAAACTGCGCCATTGTGTAGTAATAAGGCGGCTGAGCAAAATCGAGTATTTCCTGACGTCTGGTTGTGATTGCCATTGAACCGACACTCATATCCCACTGGCCTCCCCAATTCCCAGCAACTACCAGATCCCAGTCAGGTGTGCTAAATTTCACCTCTACACCTAACCGCTTACCAATTTCCTTAGCGACGTCGATATCAAAGCCAACAAATTCACCACTTTCCGTTAAATACGATTGTGGTTCGTAATTGGCATCGGTCGAAACGCGAATAATACCCTTCTTTTGAATTTGGGCTAGCAGATCGTTAGCAGATTCAGCCATTGATGAAGGTTGGTGGTTGGCCTTTTTATCGTTGGTGCAGGAGATCAGCGACAAAAAGAATATTAAGTAAATCAAAATGGGAATGATCTTTCTCACAATCTGTACTCCTGGAAACTCTGTTTTAGTCACTTAAGTGGCAATATCGATAGTTGATGTGTGTTTCGACTTATCAGGTTCACCCTACCAAATATGTAAACTTAAATTTTCAACTTTCTAGGCGCAATTATATCAGTATTACCCATAAAAATCCATAGCACCTGAGAGAATATTGGCCAACGGAAAATCTACCTTTACCGTACCTGTTTCTCATGGTCCACGATCATGGGTAAATTGTGAAGAACACTGAAAGCGAGTGAGATTTTTAGATTGCATAATTCATTTTAGTAAATCATTTAGATACGTTATTATATAAAACTTGGTTTTCGTCCCAACGAAATAAATGGTAGCGAATTGAACAAGAGGAGGTTATGTGGCAAAATTTCTTGGAATAGTTATGACACCATTGGATGTGCAAGTTGAAGGCATGAATGCGGTCATGGATCGTATCGAGTCGACTGGCGCAGCAGCGATCAATTGTGGTCGCACGTTGAATCGCCAAGCAGATCCTCATACGGGGTTTCGCGCTCCACCGCTCGATATTGATGGTTATAGTCGAGTCTTTGATCGCCCAGTGTGGGGTGAGCACGAACTGTATCTGGAAAGTTTCCGTACCAAAAAACCGGATTTATCTTGGTACGACAACCTGTCCTATAAACCTGAATGGAAGGAAATTCCAAATGATCTAGATGTAGATCTTCCTGACAAGATTTACGAATCGGCGAAAAATCGTGGTTGGAAGATCTATACTTCGGTTACACCGCTGGCAGTACCAAAACTCAGAGATGAGGATAAAATGCGATGGATTGATGGTCAGATACCGGATCCCCATCGGCGGGTGGCCAATCAAGGCTGTCCTAGTGCCCCCAACGTCCGTGCTTGGGCTATAGCGGCTGTTCTGGATGAGATCAGTCAACAACCACGAGTAGACGGTGTTTGTCTGGATTGGGTCGAGTACACAACCTATTTGCTGGAAGACCATTTCAGTTGCTTCAGTTCGCATTCACAACAACACATGCAAGAACTCGGGTATGATTCGGAAAAGATTGAGCGAGACGTAATTGATCTGTGGAATTACCTACACAATTTGACTTCGGATCGGCTAGATCACACCAAACGTATTGTTCAAAATCCATCGGAGATAATAGATCTATTAGTACGTTTCTCTGGTTTCTGCGATTTTTTACGGTTCAAATCAGATGTTGTTTATGGACTATATCGTGAAATTCGAAAAGTAATGGATCAATCGGGATATGCCGATATTGAGTTGGTGGCCAACGGTTGGGCCCCACCGTTTAATCGATCCAGTGGCATGGATTACGGGCGGTTGGCAGAAACCGTGCAGTGTGTTCGTCCCAAACTCTATACTTTCCATTGGTCTTCAATGCCACGTTGGTATGGTCAGGTTTTGAAAGTCTGGAATCCAGATCTTGGAGAGTCAGCCATTCTGGAGGCTATCAAAGCTTGGTTCAATTTACCAGATGATATTGAATCGCCAACCTTCGCAAATTACCATATTCCAAGGGCAAACGAAAAACATCCTGTTCATTTCGAAACCTTTGCCCACCGGGTGGATGAAGTAGTTCGGCAAGTGGGCGATAGGGTACCTGTAACCCCGCTGGCACACGGATATGTCCCACTGGAACAGTGGAAACAAACAGTGGCCGTTGTTAGAGACACAGCCGCAGATGGGATGTGGGCTCAACGCTACTGCTATTTGTCGGACGCAAAGATCTCCGCCTTAGCTGAAATTTGGAACGTTGAAAACGAAGGACGCCCCATGGCACTCAGTTCATTTTTTTAATCATATAAAAATTAGTTATATAAAAAATCTTGATGTCTTATTGGATTTACAGTTAAACTTGCACAGAATGTGTTCATACTTGAATATTGAAAAGAGATTAGGTGTAAATCTCACTAGGAGCGAAGAATGGATACAAAATTGGGAATCATCCATTACAATTTTGCTGGGTCAATGGATGATTTTCTAACCTATTGTAGCAAAACCGGCTATAAGTACGTAGAAATTCAAATTGGTAGTATATGGGGGGCGGATGCGGAGAAGAATGCCGAGGATTTACGGAAAAAAACCGATTCATATGATTTAAAGGTTTCGGCTATCGCAGCTGGAAATGATTTTGTCGTCCTTGACTCACAACAGATTGAAATACAGGTTGATCGGGTTGAGCGTATTGCGGGCCTTGCTCGCACTTTAGGAACTTCAACATTACGGATGGAAGGGGGAGCGCCAAAGGATAGTGTGCCTGAAACCCGTTGGGTTGAAGCGATGGAAATATGCTTAAAACGATGTTTAGATCAATTTGCCGAACGGGACGGAATCCTGTTGGCAGTTGATAATCACGGGATTGTTACAAACGACGGCGATTTACAACTTGAGCTGATTCAGCGAGTGGATTCTGACTTGGTGGGCGTCTGCCTTGATACTATGAATTATCGCTGGTTTGGCCATGATCTTGATCAAGTGAACCGGTACTATGAAATTCTCGCACCATATACATTGCATATGCATCTTAAAGATGGTCGTGGATCTCGAGAAACTTATCGTGGTGAAGCGTTAGGGGAAGGTGAAATCTATCTCAAGAAAGCAGTACGTTTCTTAAAGAATGCGGGGTATAATGGTGTCTGGACATGCGAATATGAGGGACGTGAGAATGACGGTGTCGGTCAAACAAAATCTTATCAATGGATGGTAGAGAATCTCTGATCTTAAGACAAATACACGTCAGAATTAAAACTCGGGCGGTTTTTCTGAGTTCTAACTTGCCTAGGTTTGTATTTTGCAGTATAATAATATAGTATTTTCCCAAAGTACATTAAGGAAAGAAATTGTGTAATTGGCCAAGGTTGGTTCTCTCTCGCCATAACTTTAAAGTAAAAGGAGTTAGAAAAAATGGCAACAGAACAATTAATCCCTTATAACGCAGAAGCAATTCCTCCAGATGATGCCCGTGCCATCGAGATTTATGAAATCCAGCTTGGGCGTGTCCAGTCTGGTCAAGTAGCCGAAGAGGTCTTCACCGAATTTAGACTTCGCCATGGTGTCTATGGTCAACGAGATAACGGCTCCCAGATGATTCGAGTCAAAATCCCTTATGGTGGGTTGAACGCTGACCAATTGGAAATGCTGGCCGACGTCGGTGAAGAGTTTTCCGATAACATTATTCACATCACCACTCGACAAGACGTTCAGTATCACTACGTTGATATCAACAATACTCCCGAACTGATGCGACGGTTAGCCTCGGTTGGGATTACTACCAAGGAGGCATGCGGGAACGTCGTCCGGAATGTCACTGCTTGCCCTCTGTCGGGTGTCTGTAACGACGAAGCATTTGATGTCACCCCTTATTCCAAAGCCCTTTCATCTTTTTTACTTGGGCATCCAGATAGTCAAGATTTTGGTCGAAAGTTTAAGATCTCATTTTCTGGTTGTCACGATCATGCTTGTGGCTTTGCCCAGATGCATGATATCGGTGCTGTCGCCGTTGTAAAAGAGGTCGATGATGAGAAAAAACGCGGATTTAAAATGTATGTTGGTGGAGGTCTTGGTGCTGTCCCTCATAGAGCTAAAATCTTAGAGGAATTCCTACCTGTCGAGGAACTGCTCCCAGTTTCGCAAGCGATGGCTAAAGTCTTCAGTCGATTTGGCGAACGCAAAAACCGAAATAAAGCTCGGATGAAGTTTGTAGTAGCTAAACTCGGCATCGACGAGTTCCGCCGTGAAGTTCATGCTGAACGTGAGAAATTACGCCATGACCCAGCATGGACGGCCTATTTGGATGACCTGGATGAATTTGATGAGTCACCGCTCAAGCCGCCAACCCAACTCAACGGCACCAAAAAGCCGGACGGATTTCACGCTTGGGATGCGACCAATGTTAAGCCACAAGCACAACCTGGCTATGCCGTGGTGCAGGTCACTTTGCCTTTAGGCGACATTACATCGAATCAGACCCGTGGTTTGGCCGACATCGCTCGCAAATATGTCAAAGATACGATTCGGGCCACTGTTGAGCAGAATATCATCCTGCGTTGGGTCACGATGAGCGATCTACCCTCTGTCTACAGCGAATTGCAAGCCATTGGTTTGGCAGAAGGCGATGCCGAACGGCTGACCGATATTACAGCGTGTCCCGGCACCGACTCCTGCAAGTTGGGAATTTCCTCTTCACGCGGTTTGGCGGCCTCGTTGCGGGGGCACTTTTTGAAAAACAGAGTCAATGAGGAAATCAAAGACCTGCGGATCAAAATCAGTGGTTGTCCCAACTCTTGTGGTGCACACCACGTGGCCAACATTGGCTTCTTTGGTTCCTCTCGTCGTATACAGGGACACATCGCCCCCTATTACCAAGTTATATTGGGTGGTCATGCCACCGAAAATGCAGGCTCTTACGGCTTAGCTGCAGGTAAGATTCACGGCGAGCATATTCCACAGTTCATCGAACACTTGACTGGTCGGTATCTGGATGAGCGAACCGACGAAAACGAAACCTTCACCAGCTATATCAAGCGGTTGGGTAAACCTGAAATCAAGTCGGTTCTAAAGCAGTATGACGAAATTCCGTCTTATGAAGAAGACCCTAGCTACTACATCGACACAGGTGACAGCAAAGAGTTCAAGTTGCAAAAAGGCGTCGGTGAATGTGCTGGGGAATTAATTGAGTTGGTCTCTTTCAAACTAGAAGAGGCGGACCGACTGATCTACGAAGCTGGTGTTCATCTGGAAGATGATGAGTTTGAAGCCTCTGCCGCCCGTTCGTTTGAAGCCATGATTCATGCCGCTGACGGCCTACTCACGACCGAAGGCATACAATACATCGATGACGAAACGACGGTTCGCGAATTTCGGGACCGCTTCTTCGATACGCAGATTTTCTTCTCAGCCTATGGCGAATACTTGTTCAAGGCCACTGAGGAAAATACCTCCACATTCGATGAGGAATTAACACATCGTCGGGTAGAGGAAGCCACCCTGTTTGTCGAGCAATCCCACAATGTTTACGGGCGAATGCAAATTCGGCAAGAAGAAGAGAATCAAGCTAGAGGTCGTAAGAAACGGGAAGCCACACCAGCTAGAATCCCAAAACCAGCAGCTGAGGCTGAAGCGATTGTCGATAGCATGGATCTAAAGGGGGTTGCTTGCCCATTTAATTATGTTCAAGCCAAGATTAGACTGGAGCAAATGAATCTGAGAGAATTGTTGGAGATTACCATCGACGATGGTGAACCTATTAAGAATGTCCCTACTAGTCTGACAAATGATGGACACGAAATTGTCGATACCAAAAAGGTCGGCCAGCACTATCGCCTTTTAATTCGTAAAGGTGAATAACTAGGAGATACGGCATGAGGTAAGCATCGCCTCATGCCGTACTTGTGTCCTCATAGATTTTGGACAGATCCAATGAAACTATCTCATAAAATCCCGAGAGAGCTCACGCAAATTGGATATCATAGATTTACAACAAATTAATGTAAAAGTCTTTGTTACGGAAGATAGTCATATACACTACCAGAATTTTATCAAGGTCTTTAATAAATGGATGGAAGAAGCCGATCATGATGATTATCTGAATTATGCTGATTACTCTTTCACTCATGCTGGGCCGGGGGTTTTGCTCATTTCTAAGCATTCAAATTATAGTATTGATAATGCCCAGAACCGTCACGGTTTCCTCTACAACCGCAAGCACGCAGTAGAAGGGGATAATGAGCAAAAGATTAATAGGGCTTTTATCGAAACTTTTCAGAAGTGCCAAAAACTGGAACAGGAGGGCGACCTTGAAAACGAAGTCAGTTTCAATGGAAGCGAAATCCTGTTTATGGTTAACAATCGACACCTAGCTCCCAATACTCAGGAAACTTTCGAGACCGTAAAACTTGCATTATTCCCTGTTCTTGAAAGGATATATGGTCACACGGATTTTACGCTTGAGAGAGCATCTGAAGATTCACGCGAGCGATTCGCAGTCCAAATTTCCGCCACTTCAAATTTAGGAATTTCTAGTCTTCTTGATAACCTAGAGAAATAATATTTACGGTTTTGACTCCTTCCACGTTCCTATCCAAATTTAGCAATTATTGAGGATCTATTAAGTGTTTAATTTTAGTAATGAACAAATCGAGAGGTATAGTCGGCATATTATCCTCAAGGAAGTTGGTGGAACGGGGCAAACAAAACTTCTTGAGTCTAAAGTGCTTCTGATTGGTGCGGGAGGCCTTGGTTCACCCGCAGCAATCTATCTGGCAGCAGCTGGGGTTGGAACTTTGGGGATTATCGATATGGATGTAGTCGATTTGAGCAACCTTCAACGGCAGATTCTGCATGGAACTAGTGACATTGGTCGCCCAAAAACTGAGTCAGCCATGGAAACAATTGCGGATATTAATCCGGATGTCGAAGTAATTCCGCATACAGACCGTATATCTGCCGAAAATGCACTGGAACTTATTGAAAAATATGATCTTGTTCTTGATGGTTGCGATAATTTTCCTACCCGTTACTTAATTAACGATGCCTGTGTAATGCTTGGAAAACCAAATGTACATGGTAGTATTTTCCAATTTGAAGGGCAGGCAACCGTTTTCTCTCCAAGGAAAGGACCCTGTTATCGGTGCCTTTATCCTGTTCCTCCCCCTCCTGGCATGGCACCTAGTTGTCAGGAGGCGGGTGTCTTAGGTGTTCTCCCAGGAATAGTTGGCAATGTGCAAGCAATCGAAGCAATCAAGGTATTATTGGACATTGGGAGACCGCTTATCGGTCACCTGCTGCTTTTTAATGCCTTGAACATGGAGTTTAAGAAATTAAAACTCCGGCAAGATCCTGAATGCCCAATTTGTGGTGAAAATCCAACCATCCACGAATTGATTAATTATGAGGAATTCTGTCAGGTGAATTGGTAGTTTGTTCTGTTATTAGATTGACTATCTTTCTCTTTCCCCAATAGATTTTCTGTTCTTCAGGTGTATACGAAAATACAAAACAACTTGGGGAAGATGAAAAAATCCCGGCAATATTCGAACCTAGCCGGTCTTGTGACGGCTGGATTGCTGCAGGACAATATGTTTCCTTCAAGTTCTCGTCTAAACAGGTTGAAGCACTCAAAAGCAAGAATACTAAGGTCTGTGTTATCATAGATTATCCAAACTATCAAGAAAAAACAGAAATTTCATCTGTGATTAGAGAGGAATTTATTAAAGATCTTTGTTTCTAATTGGAGGGGAAGTTCGGGTCAAGAAAATTACGTCAATTCGGCGATTTTTATCTCTCCCCGTTTTGTTTATGTTGGTTGCAATTGGATTTTTCTCACCCAAACCAACCGCGGTTAAATTGTCTTTTGACAAATTACTTTCCTTCAACAAATACTTCATAAATACGTTAACTCTTCTTTCAGTTAGTTTTTTGTTTTCAACTGCATCACCGATACTATCACTATGCGATTCAACTCGGATTTTTAAGTTGGAAAATTCCTCTATTATCCGTCCAAGTTGCTTAATTATGGAAAAGTATTTCTGATTTAGTTTAGCACTTCCAGATTCGAAAACATCTTTACTGAATCGGATTAAAACCCCATTGGGGTTGCGATTAATTTCTACCGATCCAATTTTCTTAATCTGTTTTACTGCTTGAACAATCTGAGTCTCAAGCGTATCCAGTCTCTGAGCATTTTTGATGGATAATTTGAGCTGATTAATGCTTTTCTGAGCATTTTCGATAGCTTTGTCGTAGTTGTTCGATTTCAGAGCCTTCTGTGCCTGATCGAGTAGTAATTTTGACTTATTATATCCGTTCGGGTCAAGATTTATAGCTAAATCAATGTCTTGATTGAATGTTTCTTCGGCTTTAAAGATCATATCCTTTGCTTGTGCAATTTTTTCTTCCAGTGCTTCCTGTTCTAGGCGCAGCTTTTCAGCTGTGTTAGATATAACATAGGCTTGGTTGGCTTGTTCCTTGGATTGATTGGCATAATCAATTGCGTGATCATAGTTTTCCAAACGCATGGCGTTATTCGCTTGTTCTGACAGCCGTTTTGCCTTTGTTATCAAATCCTTGGCATGGATTAATGCATTAACTCGCTCAGCCTTCCTAATCTCCTCTCTAGCATAAGATACAACAAAGTTAGCTTTGGCATATGCTTGTGACTGACTTGCTTGTGCATCTGTTAATCCATTAATTGCCATTGTTCTTGCAATTCGTGCGGTTTGCTCAGCTTGCACTGCAATTTCTGAGGCCTGATCAAGTTGTCCTTGCGACAAGAAAAAAACAGATTGATTCAACTGTTTTTCAGCAGTTTGATAATCAGTTAGTGCGTAAGCTAGCGCTCCTAGATCTTTTGCTGTATCAAGGACACTCTGAGCTTGATCGATTTGAGTTTGGACGCGTGCTGTTGCTATAGCAGCAGTAGATTCTCGTCTCGACTGTATTGCCTCGGCTTCAGCTTGATTGGCCCGCTCTTCTGCCTGTGTTTCCCTGACTTCAGCTTGATGGGCCCGCTCTTCTGCAATCATTTTCCCTGTTTCAGCGATTTGGATTTCATACTCCATTCCTAGAACCATGGCACGCAAGTCTGCTTGGTACACCTGATCGATTTTTTGTTTGGCACGTTGTTCTCGAGCGTAAGCCTCAGCAAGTTGCGCTTGCATCTGGCCACGGAACGCTAAATCTATACTCTGCACGCTTTGATTAGTATCTCTTGCTTGTCGCGCTTGATCGAGAAAATCCCTGGCCCTATTCAATCTTTCTCTAGCGAACTTGGCCGCGTCCAAGTTTTCAGCTTGATTAATCGCATTTTGTGCATTTATGATGTTGTTTTCTAGTTCTATTGGATCAACAGATACACCACAGCCTACGTATGCAATAAACACATAGCAGGCAATAATAACACGACAAAATAGCTTAACCACAAGATTCCTTGGTTCAGAAAACCCAGGATTTATTTCGGAGTAGTGCAATTGATAATCCTTTCAATTCCGACCAAATTGAGATTTTAATTCTTCGAGTTGGGCCTCTATCCTTTCCAGTTCACGACGCGTTGTTTCTGTAATATCTAATTGAGCGGCTAACTCTTTTTTAGCTTCAGTTGCTTCCTTTTCTGCCCGGTCTGCGGTGATAATCGCTTCAGACACGGTAGCCTTTAAATGAGCTCGCATAGCAAATCGATAAGCCTCGCGATTCTTGCCAGATGCCATTAATTCACCCGCACGATCAAGCAATTGTTGAGCTTCTAATAGCTCCTTACTTGTGGTTTCTTCGGCCCCCGCCTTCTTAGCCAACTGAATTTGAGTTTGGGCATCAGAAACGGCATCCACCATGATCTGACTTGATTTTGTTGAACATCCTATCAAAATGAAAAGATGTATAAGTAAAACCACTCCTAATTTTTTCACCATAAGCCACTTCCGACAAACTTTTAATTACATTACTGATATCCGTCAACAAGAAATTACTTGCATTTTAAATTGATATGCCATAGGAATAAAGTGTAAATCTAATGGAAATTTCAAATAAGAATTGTGCATGCACGATCTTTGCCAGATAGTTCATGTTTATGCAATCTCCTTTTAGGGAAGTTACTCTTCAGCTTATGGTTGCCACCAGTAAGTCATTTTAACAATAAA
>DTUY01000265.1 GCA_012963885.1 Candidatus Poribacteria bacterium
ACTATCCTGAAAACCGACACCTTTTGCTCACCACAATTGGCACGCCAATGACCAGAAACGGCTTGACAAAGTTCTTACAGCGCCTGTTCTTCAAGCATTTCCATAAAAAGGTCAGTACATCGGCTCTACGATCCATCTTCCTCAGCCATAAGTACAGTAAGGCCCAGTTAGAGGAACAACGAGATGTCGCACGGGCGATGCATCATACCCCCGCCGTCGCGAGAGACTTCTACGTTAAGAATCTTCCACAAAAGTAAATGGAATCCGATACCTACGGCAACTTTCTCGGGTCTAGCGTAGCCAATCTGGGGTTCGGAGTCATACTTGCTATCATTATATGGCTAAAACGCCGTATTAGAGTGTCCAAATGCAAGACAAATTGCCACTGGTTCGAGTGCGAATCACAGCTTGCGGAGTTGGAACACGTCAAACGAGAGGTAACCACGCAGCGAGGCATGTTACAGGACGTTATCAGTATGTTGGACGCGCTGCGCCCGGCTCCTGGAAGACCGAGCAATTTCTCGGAGGTTATCTTACGAACACCTAGTATGAAGCGCTCTCGTGCCATCAGCGTATGAGTTAATAGGGCTCTTCAAAAATGATTCCTAAAAGTTGATAACCGATCTAGTCGGGGGTCCACTTATGCGGTGTCGGTGGAGCTTGACTCATTGTCTCCTGTCCGATGTTTTGAGCAGGATGGCGCGAATCGGTACCATTAATACTTAAGACCGGATGCCCAACTTGCGCAGAAGCAGTCGTAGGATTGAGATCGGGGGACGGTAAGGTAGCAGCTCCTGTGGTCAGCTGGGTAGATTCGGGGTCCTTGTCGAGCATTGGTATTAACTGATCCTTTATCTGTTGGGAAAAGTGCTCGATAACGTTCATTTGCTGCTCTGGAGTCATAGCCAGCTGTAACCCGTTATGAATGTTGTTGAAAATAGCACTTCCGGCACCGGCTGGCAACATTTTCGTCAATTGCACCTCCAAATCTTGCATTTCTTGCACCTTGGATTGTGCAAAAAGGGTCTTGTTTTCATCCGCCATCTGTTGTGCTTTGTTAATCATTTGTTGGGGTGTCTCTTGTGCAAGTTTTTGGGTGCTCGTATAGGAACTTGAACCATATTTACTGATGAGTTGATGGGATTGATCCTCTATTGTTTTCAAATACCCTGGGAGGCGCGGATCTTTTATGATATTGCTCATCTGGGGGTCCCATGCGCTAGGAGCCACCGAACTGGCTCGTCCAACACCTGCTAAACTATTGATTCCGGACTGTAATGATTTGTTCGCACCCGTCAAATTTAGCAGCGTGCTAGCAAACGGGACGATATCATCCAGCGCTGATTCCGCCACAGGGAGCGCAACCGCGGCAATTCCTTTTACAAGGCTGTCTTGGAACTGATACATATCGGTCTTAAAGTTCCGCCCCTCTGTGGAAAATGGATTTATTGAAGCGTCTCCATACATATTAGCATACTTGCCCTTTAGCCCATCCGCCGGACCAAAACTCTCCGTCATCGTCTTTATGATGTCTGCTGGGGAATTTACTTGCCTCGGAGTCCATTGGTTTGACTTACCATGCCCATACCCACCCGCTGCAGAAAACATATTATACGTTGGATGCAGTGGGGATCCACTGATCATAATCGCAGGCCCATTCCCGAAATTTTTTGCCATTCTCACGGTGTTTGCTGCGTAGGGGAGCAACTTCCCACCCTGGGTTACATAGCTACGCACTCCTGATGGAGATGTGACGTAATAGTCCCCTTGTCTCGGACCGCTATCTACATCTTGTATAATCTTCGCGCCAAATTGGAGTCGTGTGCTTCCGTATTCCATCCCATCCGCACCTGGGTTCAGCTGTGTGTAAGTTTGCATATAATCGCCTTTGTAGATGATTGGGTTGCCGAACTGATCCATACTGTATTTATCTGGCTTCGAACCGAGTGTGCCCATACTTTTTTTAACCTGTCAATAAAGATGCAGAACACCGCTCCGTTTAATACAGATGTTCCGGAATATCAACCATCTCGGGAGGGTCCCATATATCCTGCCATCGTGCGGAGATACCCGTGTCAAGAAGATGTTGTCTCAGCACTTGCCTCTCAAGGCTTACGTAGTTTAACATGGAAGATTCAGCAACCTGACTCCAGTATGGTATGGACCAGTGTTAAGTTGGTCATGCCGATGCAGATTGACGTATACAACGCACAAGAAGACTATGTCGATATGCGCGTCGCAACAAGACTCCCTGCCTGCAACGTGGCACTCTCCGAAAGTGTGATGCGCGTGTTTCGAGATACGAGCCTCACCTTAAATGGCAAAGTTTTTAATGAAGTTAACTATTACCGAGACGTGTTGGATGCATGTTACCGCGGGGTCGGACCCCAGTCTTACGGTGCCAATCACAGTTTGAAACCTGTTGTGACACGTGCTTTGCGCTCCCGCAACGCCAATCAGACAGTTGCGGTACGTATACCCGGAGGTGGAGCATCACAAGATTACGTACGTATCGACGATATCAAGAACTTTATAACATCGAACAATGAATCGTTACTCGACAATAATGGTCCATTCTTGGAGCGCGCCAGACTGTGGCAAGATGGTCTGTGGAGTGATGGCACAGTTTGGTCAGGTGATGTCAGCTCATATCTCGAGGTTGGCCCATTCCAAGCGCGTGCACGCAAAGGGAATACTGCCGTACCTTACATTCAGGATTTCCACTTGAAGTTAAACTTCATTCAAAATGAATCACGATATGATCAATTACGACACCATAAATGGACTGGCGGTAGCGTACTGGAAAAAGCAATCAGAAAGGGTCGGGTAGTTGCTCCATTCTTGCTCGAATTCGGAACAGTTGCCAACATGCACATTACTGGTGAACGGATTGATGCCACTGGAAATTTTCTGTCAGGTATCCGAACATTTTTTACTGCGAAACCATATCTGGAAGTAACCTACACAAAATTCCTTGATCCCATGCGAAGCTCTTATCTGCTACGATGTTATGAGAGACAGTACATGACGAGTCTTCCCAGATTCAAATTACCGCATAATCAATGGGGAGGAGGCACATATTATAATTCGCCCGTAACAGCACGCGTCACCAGTCGTCTGCTTAGCTATCCAACCAAGATTTATTTGTACGCAGAGGTCGCTGATGAATGGAAGGGGGCTTTCCTATTTGGGGGAGTCCGGCGGAGTTGTCAACTCACTAATATTCATTGCCGGATAAACCAACGCCCGGACGTCATCTACAACCCATCGCAGGAGGAATGTTTCGAAACCTTTCAGCGTCACACGAACTCTTCTTTAGAATATGGGGCCTGGAGCAAAGCACCCATATACGTATTCACCCCATCGGATCTGAGACAAAGTGACATGTACGCAAATGATGCCAGAATCACCTGGATGGAATGGGACGCAGAAGTACGACTCACACAGCTCGAGAACCAGGAACAAGGGACTGCTCTGGGTACACAGGCGATAACCGCTTCTGGTTACATACGATCGGAGCGCGATGAGATTCAAACATACGGTGCTGGTCAATCTGACTGGGGCAATAACGGAGAAACCGTAGAAGTCCGTTGTGATCCGAGGCAGGTAAATGTGAGACACACTGATGCTGCGTTGACTGTACAATTATTCGCCCAGCACGATGAAAACTCCTCCCACGACTTGAGAATAAATTTCTCAAACGCCGAGCACGCCGTGCTGGGTAAGCCTCTCGTCCAGATGGTGTACTCCAACTCGTACACCGGGTCTGATGTCGCGACCGACAGTAACATGGACATCACGTTAACTAGCGTGACCTCTAAGGCGATGCAACTTGACGGGTATATATGGGCGATTGTCGAAACGACAGGCGCAACAAAAGGCGCGTTTAAAGGCGGGGCAATTGTCTGGGTTCCGCAATCGTATCGGTTCGTCCCCGATGATGCTTTTAAGGGTGGGGGTGAACAAACCTTTGTCATGCCATGGGCTTGGGTAGAAGAGCATCATGATGCAGGTGACGGTACATACTCCTATAACATGCACCCTGCTCAAGTCAATTATCTAAAAGTCGCAAAAGGAGTGATCTCAGATAACACAGCGGGTGCGCGCAATGGGAAAAAGTTTGGCTACGCCCAGGCTGCTTCTGATCACGACGATGTTGCACCTGGCCCCACGGGTATCCGAACTGACGCCAATGGCCTACGCAATATGGACGTGACGTTTGATGCAAATGGAGACCAAGCCGGTCAGACATATAAAAAGATGGGTCCATCACCCTTTACCAAGACCGCTGCGAAGAATGATTTATTTTCGTGCGATGACGAAAAAGCTGACGCCACAAACCCCCGTTGGTGTTGTTTCGCACCGCCTTCGAGTTGGCTCTCCAGCAGTGAAATCAAATATATTAGATTTCGTGCGGATACGCACACGACAGTTGGTAATGTTAATTCGCCTGTCTTAGTATATGCGGGCGGTGTGGTGGACACCTGGCAGGGACAAGAAAGGGTGTTTATTACGGGTGCCGCGGCGAATGCAAGTGTCGACGCAGCAGAACAAACCGCGTACACATCAGCCCAGGACCCACAACCAGCATGGCGGGTAGATGGTCGCAGGCTTGCTACCCTGGTAGTAGACCCGGAAGCGAGCGATGCTGATATCAAATTCGACTATCAGCTCAAAGTTCTTTACGAATATGGCAATTGCCAATACGAATTTACCGACCAGGGTATGCCCACGCGTGTCATCGACAATCTCATACCAGTGGGCCCCAGTGCAGGTATTCCCACTTTTTGAATACATGAATAAATGGTCAGACATCTTCATATATCGAAGCTAGAACAGATACAGGCATCGTCCGATGTTCAGGCTGGGTCACTGATTACCAGAGATTCTATATTCTTTGACGATGTTTGCCTTCGACACAGGGGCGAACTACGCGCGTTCAAATTGAAGGAAGACCATGTTCCAACCTTTTTGCAAGATAAGGTCGAACTAATCGACTCGGGACGATGTATTGACTACCTGCAGGCTGCACAGAGCGCCGATGCCGGATGGAGTATTCACGAAGTGTTCCCGGAGCACTATTGGCACAAAGATTTCGACGAAGTTCCCATCAGCGCTGACACATGGCAACCACAAATCGACTCGCTTCAGAGCCAGATCGCTGACATCGTAAACGTGTATTCCACGGATGATGAGAGGATCCAATACCTGGCACAACAGCTCGCAACTGGAGGGCTCATCTTTGATCAGGTCGATGCGAAAGTATTGGCCGAGGAGCAACGCGCCCTGGCAGCCGAGGGTGGTCTCAGTACGGATGTTTCCGCCGAGGAGACACGTGCAAAGGCGGCTGAATTGGCGATTGAACAGTTTTTCGAAGGAACCAACACCAATCATGACGATGACAGAGCGCAGATCAAACTTGATTTCGCCCAGGGGGATGTTACGGGATTGGCTGCAACCAGCTCGGAGGAGTCCCGCGCCCTAGGGGTAGAGGGCACATTGAGCACAGAGATCGCTGCCGAGGAGGCGCGTGCAAAGGCGGCAGAAGCAGCGATTGAGTTGTTTTTCGAAGGAACCGACGCAACCGCCGAGGCCGATCGCCTGGATATTCGGGCCGATTACATTGCAGCAGATGTGGTCGTAAATCAAGCAGTTGTAGACGAGGCCAGCCTCGCCAGACAAAAGGAGGCGGTTCTCACATCAGCAGTCGCCACAGAGGAGGCCCGCGCCCTGGCTGCAGAAAGTGCAAACGATGGCAAGATCGAAGTGGAGAAAGCTCGTGTGACTGCCATCCTGAATCTTTCTGTCATTGAACTCGATTCATTCAAGGAAATCGCGGATGCATATGCTAACGCGGATCAAAATGTAGAAGACACTGTAACGAACCTTGTGAACGCACGCGTGCTGATAACTACATACGATACGGACCAGGGCGCACAAGACACTGCGATAGGGCTCAACTCTGACAAACGCACCTATAGTACAGCCGAAGAGGCAAAGGTAGCAGTCAATGACTTGAAGCGCACCTATAGCACGGCCGAAGAGGCTAAGGTAGCGGCCAATGAATTGAAGCGCACCTATAGCACAGCCGAAGAGGCTAAAGTAGCGGCTAATGAATTGAAGCGCACTTATAGTGTGGCAGAAGAGGCGAAGGTAGCGGTCAATGAATTGAAGCGCAC
>DTUY01000266.1 GCA_012963885.1 Candidatus Poribacteria bacterium
TATTATTAGTTTGTTTCTACTATCGTTAACCCAGATATAAAATCCGTTTCTGCATATCAAAATTAACTGAGTGATACGGTTGTGACAAGTGATGCGGATCAAAAAGCTGGGCGCGTATCCATTCAACATCGTCTGCACCAATTGCGTTGGTGAAAATCGGTTTGAGATAATCGACTCCCTTTTCAGACGGTTGGAAACGTTCCGGATCATAAAGAGAAATATGCATATATCTTGGATGAATTTCACCCCACTGATCACGTAACAGATTGGCATCAATGCTGTCCAGATAAAAGCTTTCATCCTCAACTCTTTGCAGAATCGAAATACCATTTTGCCAACCTTCATGCAACATATCAATAGCTTTTCCACCCAGATGTGAAGCATGCAATCGATCAAACATGATTGGTCGCCCACCTCGCTGTGTATGGCCAATCTTACGCGTGAAAATTTCGGTGTTAGCAGAATCGTGACGGTGTTTCTCAGTAAAATAGCGATCACCGAGTTCATTAACCAGTATTTGTTTGATCGCTTCAGCCGCACCGCTATAGATGGTATTCCCCGATGGATCTTTTGTTTGACTTATGTCACCCAGGACTTTACCATTTTCGCCAACAATTCCCTCAGATACAACAATTACCACGTCCTTCTGGATATCATAAATTTCTCGAACCCTGTCAAGCAATCTTTCCCGATTCAAAGGATACTCTGGAACAAGAATTAAGTCTGGTTGACCGTATGCAGTCCCTAAGGCAATATAGCCCGACTGCCTTCCCATCACTTCAACAATGGCAATACGCCGATGACTCTCTGCCGTTGTTCGTATACGTTGAACTCCTTGTGCAGCGACAAAAACAGAAGTTGCGTAACCGGGAGTGACATAATTAATCATGTCCTCAAGTCTGATATCCCGCTCGATACCGGCTAGGCAATACGTAAATGAACCGTCTATTTCCTCCTGACGTCGTCATTCAGATGGCTCACTCAAATAATTTAGCCAAGATCATTGTCGATGGTCTTTGGGGTTAAGACAGTAGGAAAACAGTTCGAAAACACTTGCATGCCGTTTAATGTCCCATCTCCACCAACACAGACTAAACCATCTATCTGTAGACGTTTTATCCGGTCAACAATTTCACTGATTACTTCCTGATTCGAGTCATCAATATAATGTCGTGAGGTTCCCAGAATAGTTCCACCATAGGTGTGATCAAGTTCTGGAATTGACCGTGTGTGCGGCATCTGTGGATTTTGTAATGAGCTAAACCCTTTAATTAGACCAATGATTTCAATCCGGAGCTCATTGGCACGAATTACTGCACCATAAAGGGTAGCATTCAAGGCAGGAGTATATCCACCTGAAGTTAAGATCCCAATCCTTTTCATGCTTGTGCTGACATCCTCTCAATTATTTGATCTACCGAGTCAAAATCTGAAACGTCGAGCCAGTTGATTCGCGAGTCTTTTCGAAACCAAGTCAACTGACGCTTGGCATAATTTCGCGTACGTTGCTTAATTTGACTAATCGCTTGATCAAGACCCAAATGTTGATCTAAGTAATCAATGATTTCTTTGTAACCGTAGCTCTGCACAGCTGGATAAGCTCGAAGATTTATATGTGCGTCAGAATTATATTCTTCTAGTAGGTTTTTCACCTCGTCGATCCACCCGATTTCAAGCATATAGTTAACGCGCGTTTCAATTCGATGGTATAGTTGTTCACGTGGCATCGTTAACCCGAAAGCGGAGAAATTATACCGTGGCTGGTTTTGACTCCAATTTCTCTGAAAATCTGAAATTGGTCTACCAGTTAATTTATAGATCTCAAGTGCCCGAATAACACGAGGTAAGTTATTTGGATGAATCCGTCCAGCAGAAATAGGATCTATACGACGCAACTTCCTATGCAGATAATCTCTTCCGTACCTCTCAGCTTTTTGGCTGAGATCAGCACGAATTTGCCAATCAGCTCCCGGCCCATCAAAGAGGCCATCGACGATAGCACGAAAGTAGAGACCTGATCCCCCCACAAGCAATACACGTTTCTGACAATTGTGAATATTATTTATTGCTTGATCGGCAAGCAGTTGGTAATCTGCAACCGAAAATGTTTGATCAATGTCAACACAATCAATTAGATGATGCCGTATTGTGTCTTGTTCTTCCTTCGTCGGTTTGGCAGTGCCAATGGATATTTGCTGGTAAATCTGGCGGGAATCGACAGACAAGACCTCAGCATTGAAAACTTGGGCAAGCTTGATAGCAACTGATGTTTTTCCAACAGCAGTAGGGCCCAGAATACATATGATAAGTGGTGAATCAATGTTTGGGCTTGAGTTCACGGTCCTTGAATTTAATCACAGTTGCACCACGACTGTAAAAGATGACACCTGATACCTCACCACAGATTAAGATTGGGAGAATTATTATAATACACGAAATTATTTGATCGACTCTCGACTCGGATTATTCGCGGGAAGGGGCTTATTATTTCGATTGCGATTTTATATCAAGCTTCTGGAGTGACAACAGTAACTGTAGGGTTTTTCGTAGGTCTTTTCGGTAGGTAAAACTAAAAACCGCAAATTTCATTTGTTGCTCGACAGTCAAGATTTCATTGATTTTGTCTTTGATTTCCCGCCGTCGCTGAATAAATTTTTCTTCAATCTGTCGATAGTTATCTAGCACCTTCTGCGATGAGACTGGATCCTGTATATCATCTTGTAACTGTTTCAATTGATCATAAATTTGACGATGATCACGACGATATTTCTTTTTTAATTCCTCCAGTTCATTGAATTTTGCCAGTAAAGGGACAGATTGCTCGGTAGTTGGCGAGACAGCATGAATCAATTTCCAGATTTTGAGCGCTTCGATAAGTTCTGTAGTAATTTGCGATCTTTCAGGTTCAGGAACCGGGCGTTCTGCGTTGAGATATGGCAGTATAACCACAATTCCAGCCACAAGTAGAAGCAAAGCCAATGGGAGAAGATATTTCTTACTTTTCACTACGACTGACCATACAAGATGACTGACCATACAAGTCTTTATTTCATTGAAGTGAGAATAGCACCATCCAAACTCCCTGATGGATATGTTGGTAAATCGAAATCACTTAAATTAGTTAAATAATCTTTGCCAGCAATTGTGTCAGGAAATAAATTGGTAAGTTCCACAGATTCCAGATTTAAGACTAAATTCGATTCCCACGCAAATTCAGCCTCTTGCTCTTCAGAATTAATTTGCTCTAAAATTTGTCCAACAGGAATCCCACCGAAAAAGTAGTTTACAACCTGTAAATCTTCGGGGGCTAACGATTTTAATTGATGCGCACTAGGGGAATTATTAAACAACTGCAACCATAATAGCACTGTTAGTAATAAAACGCATCCAATACTAGCAAACTTCCAAATGCCAATATGATGCCAACTTAAACTTCGCAATGCCGGTCGCTGGTCAACCTGAGGAGACTCAATTTTCCAACGTAAATCTGCCCAAAAATTATTCCACACCGCTGGCAACGGATATTTGATTTCCACGTTAGTTACCAGACTGAGTAACCGATCGAAATCATCCAGTTCCAAGCTACAATCTGAACAATTTTCCAAATGTTGATTTATCAAGTCCAATTGATATTCGTCCAAGGTACCTTCAGAGTACTGAGGGATTAAGTTTCCTATCCAACTGCATTTCATAACTTGCTCTATTATCATATATAAGGTGTCAGCCGTATTCGTAATTTCCGAATTGCATTAAAGAGATGGGCTTTTACACTACCGACCTTTAGATCGAGTACATCGGCAATATCACGTAAAGCTAAACCTTCGTAATGTCTCAAGATAAATACCTGCTTCTGCCGCGACGATAATTGATTAATTGCGCTATTGATTTCTTTACTCAGTTCCTGAATTTCCAGAGACTTTGTAGTAAAATCATCAATAGTTCTTGGATGTAACCAAGAATCGTCCAAAGGGAAATCATTACTGAAAGGAAGCTCAGACCACGTACTCTTTCGCCTAGTGTAATCTATACAAGTATTTTGGGCAATTTTGTAAAGCCAAGTATAGAAACCTGAAGAACCGCGGAAACGATCAAGTGCATTGAACGCTTTAAGAAAAATTTCCTGCGATAAGTCATAGGCTTCCTCCGGATGGCGAGCGAAACGATATGCTAGTTCATAAATCCGTTTCTGGTACCTTCGCACCAACTCTCCAAAGGCCTCTGTATCACCAGATTTCACCTTCTGTACAAAAAAATGATCTGGAACGTCCTTCATTATGCTAGAAATCCTCACTTCTACACCCAGAATTGACGAATCAACATGGAAAAGAGTTTAGATTAGTTTTTGGTTTAGAGAAGAGGAATCCACAACATAGTGAGCCGATGAGAGGATTTGAACCTCCGACCTACTGATTACGAATCAGTTGCTCTAGCCCCTGAGCTACATCGGCACAGGCAAACTCGATATAAAGGAAAATAAGAGGAGAATGCCGAGAGGCAGAATCGAACTGCCGACACGCGGATTTTCAGTCCGCTGCTCTACCAACTGAGCTATCTCGGCACTTACAAAAGCGAACAGAATGGTATCAAATAGCATGTACGAATGTCAAGACGTTTTCACTGAAATTTTTTGCTGAAATTCTCGTTCTATGATACACTAGCATGTCATTGGGAGAAGCTATGAGATTTGGATTTCTATTAATCCTCTTTAGCTTGTTAATCGCCTTCAACCAAGCATCTACGGCATTTATTGACCTGTCAATTATCTATCCAGAAACAGGTTTTACAACAAATAACCAGAAATTGGCAATCAAAGGTAATGTTACCTCGAAAATCCCAACTGAGATTATTGTCTCCGCTAATACGCCCGGTGGCATCAAGTCGCTAGCTGATCTACAGCACCCAATTCAATCAGTTACGATGGATCTAGATAGTACGCAACTACTGAGTGGCATCTTGATCCAACCTGTCCCCAATTCCCAATTCCCTCTTGGGCCAAGGGCTATCCAACTGGCATTTTCTCAGGATGGATCTGATTTTAGTATCCCCAAAAAATTCAATGTCCCATCAAGTCTATCGACAGAATTCCATCGTGTATTTGTTGCTTTTTCCTTACCTATCAATTCTCGATTCATTGAGGTCACGATGGTTGAGGGGTGGCAGTCTAATCAAATAGCGGTTCAGTCTATAGAATTTCTCAATACTGATGAGCGTGTGATTCAAGCAAGTATTGAATCAATTGCAATCTCGCTAGATCTAATGAGTAGAGACAACCAAGATTTTTCAATGGAAGTTCTTTTACGGCCAGGTGAAAATCATATTACTCTTATTGCCACTGCTTTACCACCCCAAATTTTGAATCCGACTTTAGCTGTCGATCAGCATACAATCTCACTTGTGTATCAGCCAGAATTACTCCCAGAAGCAGCAGAAGACGGTTATTTTCTTTTAAGCGACGGTACTCAAACGGAAGTTAGTATTCCTGTTGACAGTTTTAATCAACAAATTAAGAAACTACAATTTTGGCGTATTCAACCCACAGAAATTCCACCGTTTTCATACCTGAGTAATACGATGATTGCAGCAAATACATCTCCTGTGGTTGTTTACCGTTTTGTCGCTTTCCTACAGACTAACTTCTCAGTAGAATCGAGCAACTTTCTGCCGTATCAACCCCCTGATTTAGTTGTTGATGGTCTTTTCGATGCCCCCTCAACTTGGATAACAAACCTGACACCATTGCCGATAGACTTAACTATTGATCTTGGTAGACAGTACACTATTGGACGCATTACCGTTCATGCAAATATGGATCAGGAGAAATCTTTTGGTCCTCAAAATGTCATCATTTATACCTCTGGTGATGATCAGCAGTTCATAGAAATTCTTGAGTTTGATGATTTTTTGGATCATATAACAAATATAGATTTGGAAATAAGACCAAAGGCACGTTACGTACGATTCAAAATCATTGAAAGTAAACAGGCAAATAATATACAGATTAATGAAATTGAGTTTTTTGATGCATCAAGTTCTAAGATTGTACCGTTTACTGAGTTTAATCACCTAATTTTAAACAAGCCTGTGTTTTTGCGAATTAGCTATGATAGCTTTGATCTGTTGAATGCTGGAGTTGATCCTTTGATGTCCAAGAATATGCGGATTTTTTCATGGGATGAACCGGCACAAGAATGGCAAATAGCTGGTGGCTCAGTCAATCAAAATCTGCAAATGGTTGAAATTGAGCTGAACTATATCGCCCAATTTGCCGTTTTTCAAACGGTTTTGTCTGAAACCAGCACTGCTTGGACTTTTAACCCTTTTTCACCTGATGGAAATGGTGTAGCAGACACAACACATTTGACAATTACTGCACCAAATATTTTAGAACTTGGCCAGAGAGAACTCACCATCGAAATTTTTGACTTAAACAGTAAATTAGTCCGTACACTTATCGACCGTACCGTTATTAATACCAATTCAGTGAGCGTTGAGTGGGACGGTCGCAACCGAACGGGCGAGATCGTTAATATTGGGCCATACTTGTATCAAGTACGGATTGGAACTAAGATCTCAAACGGTGTAATTGTCATAGGGAAATGAAAGAATCAAAAAATTTTAATACTGAACCCAAATAAGTTTATGTGATTATGAAATGTTTTGGAAAACTCTGTCCTGCCTATTATCTTTTTGTTTTTCTGTCTAGTTCATATGCCGCTTTCGACGATCAATATATCGGTGCCCGTGCATATGGGATGGGAAACGCATTGACTGCTATTGCGAATCAAGCCGATGGGATACTCCTTAATCCAGCCTCAATTTCAAATATAACTGGTCAGGAATTATCCGCAACTACCGCATTGTTACATTTAGGGTTAACTGACCAAAACTCAATTAGGCAAGATATTCTGGCCTATGCAAACTCTGTTCTTGAAACAGGAACGATCGGGTTTCTTTGGAAACAATTTAACGTCGAAGGGCTGTATACAGAAAACTATGTAGTTGTTGGTACCAGCAAAAGAATCTCACTAGGCAAAGAAAATGAAAGACAAATTGCTATCGGAGGATCAGCAAAACTTCTCAGTTGGAATACAGCACCAACCATCGGTTCGAATGGGACAATTATTGAAGATCTCCTTCAACAAACAAAGTTCAGCTTCGACTTCGGCCTCATTTTTAGTCCTTCACCGAACATTCCAATCGCCTTATCTATACAGAATCTTAATAGACCGGACATTGCTTCAAAGAACTCAAAAGTAGTGGAAAATTTGCCCATAGTGACATCGCTCGGCATCGGTATCCTTAGTGATAGTTTTGCTGGCGAAATGGATTTAGTTTTCAGACATAATGAAGTCGATGTCCGTTTAGGCATTGAACAACAATTCGGTCAAGGTCGTTTTTATCTGCGTGGTGGATTTCGCCTTGAAAACCTAGCCTGGGGCACGAATCTAACCTTCGGTGCTGGTTATCGACCGTCAAAGCAGGTTGGAATCGATTATGGTTTTATTTTTCCCGTCGGCGGGTTGCAAAATACTTATGGCAGTCATCGTGTAAGCGTAATTTATGACTTTTAAACAATCTCAAAGTTACCTAGCGTTGTTTTTCTTAATTCATGTATCAGGATCAGCCCAGCACATCGACCCATTAGGTAACCCAGTTTTTGATAAAAGTGGGAAAGAACTTTATCGTCTTCACGCAAACTTCGGCGTTCTTGAAGGCAGTTCCGTATTGCGTCGAGACAAAGAATTCAAGAAAAAAACTGGTAATCGAAACTTCTTCACCTTTAACGTTGAGGGCAAAAACGTCCATCATCAATTGACGGTTGGGAATTTCCCCACCAAGTTCTCAAGTTTTACACTTAATAAGGAACTTTATGATGCTGCTCGATGGAACATAACCGTCCCAGACACCGGTGGACGAGTTTCAATGTTTGCCGGCCGCGTTACAAACAATACCTTTTCAATATCGGGAGAACGTTCGTCGCCTATTGAAAATCGTGATATTCAAAGCGATAACGATTGGTTTATGGCAGGTGTTCGAGCGGAAGCGAACTTGGGCGCTTACGGCATTAGCATTGCTAATCTTCCTGAGTTTATTCTGCCGTTGCCTCGACTTGGACTCAGTTATGTTAACAGGTTCTTTACCAACTATGATCTGACGCGCTCACATAATCCTTTGCAAGGCGTAACTATCAACAACCCACCCTCCGAAATTTTCCTGCGTTTTCGTGATGCATCGCCAGAAGATGATGGAGGAGCAGAAATTTTCGAGGTTAAAGCGTTCATGGATAGCATCCTAGAATACAATGTAAAAGGGGGAAGGGAACCTCCGGGTATTCTGGCATTGCCGCATGATAGCATACGTGGTACTCAATCGAGATCTGCCAACAATGAGGGGTTTTTTACCTATAGATTTTTTATATTTAATTCACAGGACATCAAAAATATTCGGTTTGAAATAGATATTGCCAATGACTATCTTGTTGAAATCTCAACTGATAATAAAAATTTTCAACTTGAACTAAGCGCTGAGGGAAACATCAAGGATGGGTCTAATCGGAGAACACGCAAATTCTATTACGGCGAACTGACAGACGAGACAACTCTGGGGATAGATCTACAGACAACACTGCTGGGATTCTCTTTATCGGCAGAAAGGTCTTGGTATGCAAAAACTAAACAATATCCGATCCTGAAAGGGAAAAGAACAAGCGATTCAGTTAGTGCCTGGTTTATCGATGTGAACCGGAATTTTGGCCCTATCACGTGGCGGAGCGAATATACGCGTATCGATCCCTTCTATAGTGCAACCAGTTTTATAGATGATAACGACGACGACGACCCATATGCGGACTCACGTGAACCGGAAATATTAATCGTCGGAAATACACGGGATGACATTGATGGAGATAGGGTTAAGGACTGGAACGACGATTTTCTCCTTTTTTTTGCCAATCCACCTAAATTCCGACTTGGTCTTAATCGGGAATCAATTGATTTTAACAATAATGGTGAGCCAGACAACCTTGAGGATGATGACAGACCAAACTACCGTCTAGATTACGATGAAGGATCTTCTGGGCACCATACCTATCTCAAATTTGAATTACCCTTCATCAGCAGTTTATCGGTTATACCAGGCTACTATGAAAAGCACCTCACTCTGGACAAAAAAAGCGCCAGCGGATGGTATAATATTACCTCATTCACACCCAAGTCAATACCCAATTTCGGAACTATTATTTTTCGACATACATTCCGTCGATCGCGTGATATGATACCTGACGATGTGGTAATCCGAACAACTGGCCAACTCATCAAGGATGAACTGACTCTTCAAAATTATCTGGGTAATATTTTCACCATGATCATTGACTATCAAAACGTAAAAAATCTAACTATTCGCAGCCAGTTCAAGTACCAACACGACATACTCTTTCATACTCGTCAGCGTGTGATCGATACAGCGCTTATTAACCAGATTCGGTATGAATACAAACCGCGTGACGATTTAACCATTGCTCCCGCGTTTCGTAGCGATAGAACCATCGGGTATATGAGACCATTCAATGAAGGAAAATCAATCGACGTCAACCGAAATGCCTATATTTTAACACTGGTTCACCAAGTTGCAGAACAACTGCAACTCAGTGCCGGAGCACAGTATATGACATGGCGCAACCTAAACAATGTAGCACAACACTACAACCGAACAGTAAGTTTTTTTGAATTAGTCTTACAAGGAAGCGCCATGGGGCAACAGATAGGATTACTAATTACATTGGATTACATCATACAAAACTTTGTCGAACCCACCGGCGGAGGAGAGCGTGAAACGAAGATCGCGGTTTCGCTCTTCCTGCTTTAGCGCTTATTTGATCTAATTACCTAGACGGCAATTTAATTTAAAGGCATCGGCTCGGCGTAATATGAAGTTGATCTGTCCCCGAAGCAAACTGATAAGCAGCAGAAATCCATTTAGTTTGAAATTCGCCTCCAGTGTTACGTATAGCATGTCGAGGCCAACAACGCACCTGCAGTCCGAAAATCACCAACTCGTAACAGGCTGGGAATAGGCAGTTTCTGTAGATATTCGTTATCGTCTTCATTGTCAAATAGATCTGAATCAATTGTCAGTTGATTCAGATCAGTAAACTAGCTACAAGGAAGCGCCTCAATCCGACCTGATCACGACCTGACCAATACCCACTAAATTCACATAATCAACGTCAGGATATCTTGAACTTGCCAAGCGGTATCTGTACGGTTGTTGCTCGTAAAATATTCAACATCTTTACCACGTTCTTCTTGTTTAGCGGAACTCTGAAACAGATCAGCCGTAACAATTACACACCCAGCCTTGAACAGTTTTGTAAAGAATCAGTCTGGTTCAGTAATCGTAGTGTTTCCTTTTGTTCTATAGAACACACTACTAAAATTGCGGGTGAGAATTTAGACTTAGTACCCTGATTACTTGGGTTGCCCTGATCTACCACAGTTTTGAAAACTAAAGCAGAAATTTTATCCTACACCTCTACGACCAGTTGAAATGAAGTCTACGGTAAAATCGCTTTCTTCCATTTTATCCAAATTCCGACCGATGAGATCCGCTTGATTGAACTTCTGCAGGACCAATACATGCCAAAACATCAAGCCCATCTCAGCACAATAACTGTCGAGCTCTTGCAAATCTTTCATCTTTCGCTGCTCAATCAGATCTTTTTATACATTGGGTTTCTGTTAGATCGTGGTTGTGAAGAGCAGCATTCTCATCGGCGTAACTAGCGCAGAAACCTTGAGACGATCATCAACTACCGTCAGCATGCAAGCCTGAGTGCCTCCACCAGATGCTTCTGTACAACCAATCCTAGTGGGGGTCAATTTCTGTTAACGTTTCCAGAAAATCTATTGATCTAAATACTGTTCCACAGTTGAGTCCCATGAAACTAAGTTCCCAAATCTCCTCACGAGGTCCGTCGTAATTGTGATCAATTTGCTTGCCACTGTCGAGAACCAGATCATAGGAAAAAACAACATATCCTTACCTGGCAAAATTGATACAACGGGCGGAAATTGAGCAGCTCTCACTATTTTCTAAGCGACCACGAGCCCCTCCATGAGGACACAAAACAGCCGGGAAGGGGGGATTTTCACCTCTTGGCCGATACAGATTTCCACAGACGAAGAATCCAGGATACAATCGAAAAGCCCTTTTTACCGCGTAATCCTAATGCTATGCTCGATTTTACCAAAGATCCTAATATGAAAACACTCAATCAAAAGGCAAAAAAATCATTTGGACATTAAACTTTAAGTATGCTGTGCCCAAGTATACATCTTTCTTAGCGTGGGTTCCGCCTTTTCCCATATCTTCTTCTTGATGGGAGAATGGACTTTGATATAGCTAACGAAGTCCGATCGCCTTGCCCGAAATTCCTCTTTGAACTTGATTAGTCCCTGGTTTCCAGGTGGGGATGCTCCAAAATCCACGTAATCGTATCCATTTTGACATGCCCACCGAATAATCTGATCAAATATTGCATTGTTGGGTCGAAAACGCCAAAACTCAGGAAGAGACCCCGCGCACCACAGAGTAATAGTACGATTGAACGCCAAATACAATAAACCCGCAATAATCTGATCATCTTTCTTTGCGATTGATATCCTACCTAAGCCAGTTTTAACAAGTTCACACATCAGCATAAATGGTTTAGGAGTACCATACAGTCTCTTTTGAGTTGTAAGATAAATGTGGTAAAAGTTTCTTAATTCATCATCAGTTTGAGCGTCTGTCACAGTAATTGAATTTTTGATTGCTTTTCTTACCGCGCCCCGAACCCTTTTATTATACGCAGTCCATAATACCTCATAGTCAGAATTGGTTTTGAGAAGATGAGTGAACTGGTTCGCTAACTTTCTATATTTGAATTCAATAAGTTTACGTTCGTATAGATTGACATGGTTCGAATCGAATATATAAACCGTCTCAGAAATGCCTTGTTCCAATACTACCTGATTCAACGTAGTTTCAATTGCTTCAATCAACGAACCAAGATCAACTTGTTTTCCAGCAACAAGTTGTAATCCTCCCAATAAATTCCATGGCATCGAGTGTAGCATTCTAATTCCCGGTATGGGTTGAAAAACAAACATTGGCAATCCACCAATAATGTCTTGTCCTTGTCGGATAAGATAGTACAATGGACACATCTGCTTAAAGGACTTTGTAAGCGCATTTCGCCAGGCCATAGCTTGAAAGGCTGTGCTATACGGACAACTATATAGCATTTTATCCCATAAATTATCGCTCTTATTGCCAACCAGCTCTAGATCATACATGATCCTCATTATATCGAAAGTTACGACGTTTCTCAACTACCTACTTCATAAAATAGATTTAGGGATCTGCTATGGAAAGAGGTAAAATGATAATTGCTATTGTGCCTTCTCCTTCCTTTGACTCAAAATCAAGTTTTCCTCTATGAGCCTCGATGATTTTTTTTGCCGTCCAGACACCCAATCCTGTCCCCATCTTTTTCTGCGTAACAAAGGGCCGACTTAAAATCTGAGTAATCAGAACATCCGACATGCCACAACCAGTATCACTGATTTTAAGTTCAAGGGTTTGGTTATTTTGGCAAATAATCATATCAACGACTAATTTTCCGTTTCTACTTGATGAATCGACTGATGGCGCCATTGCTTGATAGGCATTTATGATAATATTCGTCAATGCCAGGCGGATTTGCCCCTGATCTGCCATAATTTCGGTTGGTTCGATACGGATTTCGGTTTCAATTGATAATCTTACTTGTTCAGAAAGGATTTCGCGAATCAGAAGATCTAACCGTAAAGATTCCAGTTCTGATGGACCGATATTCGCATTTCGGATTTGATTGATGATATCCTCGATCTTACGGATCTGCACTTCTGTATCTAGCAATGCGGATCTAATTTCCTGATCAACAAAGTTAGATGTTGATTCACGTAGTAAGTCAAGATTAGCACAGAGTAAACCAAGAGGGTTCTTGATGGAATGAGCTAGTGAACTAGAGGCGGAAGCTAGTAATTCTGCCTGAATTTGTTTCTCCTGTATATCAAGTCGTGTTTCATGTAACAAAGCGTTCTCAAGAGCAAGGGTAACTGACTTTCGAAGCCGATCCAGCAATCCCAGTTCACGTACCGTTAGGTTCCAACGGGTGTCTGATTTCCGGCCTAAATTCAAAGTGCCAAGTATTTGTCCCCCATGTATAAAGGGCACACAAACCTCTATTTCGACCTGATTGAAATATGGAAGTGCGACTTCACGAATCTCTTGGTGTTGCGAATGAAATTCGATCCGTTCACGTTCGACAATTTGATCAAAGCTAACAAGCCATCTGAAAAATGGGTTATCTCGAGTTAGGTTGGTAGGCTGATTTGTTTCAAGCCCCATTTTAATAAATACCGCGGCATCATCATAATAAATAAGCATGTGTGAATTCGGGATTCGTAAAACATCACGGCTCATCTGAAGAATATCATGAACCAATACTTCAAGTCCTTGTAAATACCGAGTCGAATCCATAAGGCCATTAATGGTTGTCTCCATTTTATGCTGATCATTCTGAAAAAGCCGAGTGATTGCTGGTTGTACAGTATCATTGTAGGTCAAAAACAGGACACGTGCTAAAATGATTGCTAGCGAAATCTGACTGAATAGCTGAAATTGTGTTCCTAGTAAATAGATAACTACGTATATCGTGCCAATTGCAATCGAGCTAACAATAAGCCAAAATAATGTTCTATGAATAATAAAATCGATTTCCATGGCGCGATATTTCACAATTGCGTAAGTCATAAAACCAAACCCGATCACGGGTGCTAGGGTTCCAAGGAATGCTAGGTGACGGATATTAAAAACAGGTAGAATCAGACTGAAGATGGCCGCAATTACCAAAGATAAACCAAGCCCTACTGTGACATAGACGAGTTGCAGTCTGACCGATGGTGAATCTAACTCACGGAATTTAGTCAGTAAGTTTCCGAGAGCATAAAGGCCTCCAAATATAATGAATCCGAAGTAGAGAGGATGGTGAATGAAACCGTGCTCGATTCTCAGCTTGCCTTGAATAAACTCTGCCGATTTCGGATTCCATCGACTAAAAACAAAGAGCGAAAATATGAGTGCGACTGAATAGATCAACACCGTCTGCCTTCGTTTAGCTTTTGGCGGTCTGTGTGGAAAATACCAGGAGAAACAGACAAGTGTTGCGATAATATTCGAGATAAAAAATTTGCTGAAATTCTGCAGGTAAAGTGTGGTTTTCAGCATTTCCTTCTTTTCATACAGGTCTGAAAAAAATTCGATACCCACCCACACACTATTCAGGAAGCAGAGAACTGCCACAAGTCGACCGGGATGACTTTCAGGACGTTTAACTAAGATAAATCCGCCTAAAAGGGCCAAGATGACCGCAATGCCAATTTGTAAATACCCTGCTGCTGTATCTGGATTCATAAGTTGATCTAATTTACTTTCTATTTTGTTGCTGAATCGCCGCTAACACCTCTCCCGTCAGGATTCCAGTGAGGATGAATACACCACCCAGAATTTGCATTGGCTTAAGCCTATCACCGGCTAAGAGGTATCCAAAAATGGAGGCAAACATAGGTTCAGTTGTGAGGATAACTGCGGCTCTAACAGAGGAAATTCTCTGTTGGACAAAAGCTTGTATTGTAAACGCTAACGCTGAGGCCACGATTCCCGTCAGCAAAATTGCCTGCCAAACCACAAAATCTGGCGGCAATTTGAATGGCTCGGTGAGCCACCACACCACGGCGCATATAATTGCGGATGATATCATCTGTACAAGCATCAATGCACCAGGATCATGATTTTTAGCATACCGTGAGAGCAAAGAAATATCAACACCAAAAGCCACAGCACATCCCAAAGTTAATAAGTCACCAAGACTTAATCCTTCCAAATTCCCACCCACCAAACAGATAATACCAGCGGAGCAAATACAGATAATCAAGAGAAAAGTACGAGGCGGCCGATTTTTAAAAAGGAGGAAGTCAGTGACCGGCACAAAAATTACGAATAGACCGGTAATTAGTCCGGAATTGGTAGCTGTGGTATAGCGAAGCCCAAAGGTTTGGCAAAGATAACCGATGCTAACGATCATACCAAAACCAAGTCCTGCTGTTAACGTCCGGCGGTTAATTCTTCTGGCGAAGTAAATTAGTGTAACTGATGCAACTGCAAAACGAAGAGTGAGGAATGCGACAACGCCGTAAACTTCAGGGCTTGTAGCATCTCGAACAATTACAAATGTCCAACCCCATACAACTGTAACACAGATTAACAGCAAAGATAAAAATGTGTTCTTCAAGTGCGAAGTTCTGCCTTGAGATCTTCTTCCAGTCTTTCAATAATTCTGAACTGGATTATGTCAATAACATCGTCGGTCAGCGTCTCAATTTGGGAACGGTATTCGATGGTATATGCTAGACTCTTTTTTTCTTTTGGGATTTGGTTCCCAGCGTACAGGTCGAAAAGATAAACAGAATCAATGAGATTACCCCCAATTTCTTTGATAATCTGAAGCGGTTGATCTGACGAGATATCCTTTGACACCAGAATTGCCAGATCTCGTTGAATACTAGGATAAATTGGAATTGGTTCAAATTTTTTGTCGGGTGTAGCTAATTCTGCCAGCCTATCAAAATCAAGCTCAAAAACATAGGTTTGGTCGGTGAGATCATAGTTTTCTTTGACCCAAGGATGTATTTCACCAAATAAGCAAATCGATTCTCCATCAGCGTGGATTGATGCACATCGACCAGGATGAAAAGTTGGATGACTCATCCTTTCAATTTCATAACCAGAAACACTCGCCAAATCCAAAATCCCTTCGACAATCCCTTTGATGTCAAAAAAGTCGATAGCTTGCCGCGGCGCACCATAGATACCAGAACTTAGGCTTCCTACCATAATGCCCGCTACCCGCTCCAATTCCTGAGGCAAACGTTGATCTTGGCTAGGATAAAATACCTTTGCAAACTCGAAAAGCTGAATATCATTTATTTGACGACTATTGTTTCGTGCAACATTTTCGAGTAAACTCGGAATTAATGTTGACCGCATAGTCGAGAAATCCTGGGTTAGCGGATTTTGTATTGGAATAGCTTGTCTGAGTGGATCGTCTGATGACAGCCGAATCCTATCAAAGACATCGGAATTGTAAAAGGAATAATTAATCGCCTCCATCAACCCTGACGCTAAGAGATGTTCCTTTACAGATTCTCGAAGCAAAGAACGGTAATTTATTTTTGGAATTAGGATATTGCTAGTTGGGAGAGTTGTGGGGATGTTGTCATAACCATAAACACGTGCAATTTCTTCAATCAAGTCAATTTCACGCTCTACATCGGGGCGAAATGTTGGAACTGTTACTTTTAAATCCCCTGATTCAGCTAAATTCTGAATGTCAAATTCCAAACTTGTCAATATGCTTTCCATTTGATTAGATTCTATATTAGTTCCTAAAACAAAATTGACACGACTCGGTCGCAACTTAATCTCAGTTGAATCACGTTTGCCGGGATAAACGTCAATAATTCCCTCAGCAATTTCACCTCCCGCTAGATCGACGATAAATTGCGCGGCTCGGTTAATAGCCGGGATCACGGACTCTGGATCGGCTCCACGCTCGAACCGGTGTGAGGCATCGGTGTGCATACCAAGTGATTTTGAAGTCTTACGAATATTAGTAGCCTGAAAGTACGCACTTTCAAGCAAAACATCGGTTGTATTCTCAGATATCGCCGAATCAAGCCCTCCCATTATGCCCGCGACAGCAAGCGGTTTTTTTGCGTCAGCAATAACCAGCATCTCGGATGTAAGCTTGTGATCCTCCTCATCAAGAGTCCTAGGTATTTCACCTTCTTGGGCACGACGAACGATAATTCGATGCTCCACGAGCTCATCATAATCAAATGCATGAAGTGGCTGCCCCATTTCATGCATGACGTAGTTGGTTACATCAACAATGTTATTAATTGAGTTTACACCGACTGACTTGAGCCGGTTTCGCAACCAAGCTGGTGAGTTTCCAACCTTGATGTCACGAATGATGCGCACGGCATATCGCGGGCACAAATCTGGTGCCTGAATCGTAACAGAAGTAAATTCTTCCACCCGAGCATTTCCTTCCTCGACTTGGATATCGGGAAAATGAACACAACCACTAGTAACAGCAGCAACCTCCCGAGCAACGCCAACGATACTCAAGCAGTCAGGACGGTTTGGAGTTAGTTCTAGTTCTAACACAACATCATCCCGGCCAAGGGCTTTCGTCAGCGGCATACCAATTTCAAGGTCATCCGGTAGCTCCATCAATCCTGAAGATTCTTCAGAAAGACCAAGCTCTTTCTCCGAGCAAAGCATTCCAAATGATGTTTCCCCTCGCAATTTTGCTTTTTTGATTATATTGCCATTTGTCAAATTGGCACCGACTAAGGCTACAGGAGCAACTAGGTCTTTTTGTGCATTCGGGGCGCCACAAATAATCTGTAATTCTTCTTTACCTACATCAACATCACACAAAACAAGCTTATCAGCCTGTGGATGCTTTCGAACATTGATAATTCTGCCGACAACAATGTTATCAAATCCTTTATTAAGCTGGGTAATTGACTCCACTTCGGTTCCAAGCATCATCAGTTTTTCACCAAGTTCTATCGGCGTTAAGTCGAAATCGATATATTCTCTAAGCCAATTAAAACTAATATTCATCTATATTATTTCCCTCACCTTCAGAATTAATATTTTTCATCTTTAACAATGTCGGATTATATCGTTCGAGAAATTCAGATGACATCCGACCAGATACACAACCAACCATTGTTATCATTAAGACTACCTTTTCAAACTAACTATCATTGACACAATTCATCAGAGCGTATGACCTGCTCCGGATGATGGCATATACAAATTAAGAATGAAACTAACGATACTTAAAATGCTTCGTGGAATATAGTCACCCAGAACCAACCCAAGAAAAAATGGTATCATTTTTCGGTGTGTGTTCCAACCCGCAAATTTAAGAATTAAATACTTTATTAGCCAACTGAGCATGACAGGAAACCAGAAGTAAATTAACCCTCCCCAAGCCGCGCCCGACAAAACATAGCCGGAGGCATGCAATGGCCACCAGAGAAAATAAGTACGCATCAGTTGAAGGACAAACACGAATCCCATTCCAGCCAGCATGAAGACAACGCCTAGTCCTTCCATTGACTTTGGGTGTTGCAACCAACTCTGTAATGGATTCAGGGTCTCCCACCCAAAGTGACCGATCGCACCATGACACCGATCAAGTCCGTATCGGTAAACAATCTCCAAATAAGACCACAATGTTGCAAACGCGCCAACGGCTATTGCTAATCCCATGGATATAATTAGAGGTCGCCCTGGTATCTGAACACGATCACCAATTCGGAGCGACTCAACCTGGTTGGGCATTGGATGAGATCGGTTACACCGATTAAAAGCATATAAAAAACTCAGAATAGTTAAGTTAGCACCACCCAATTTGCGTGTTCCAAAGATATCAACCATCATCTGGCGTGGGTTGATACCGATTACTTCATGATAAGGTGGACCAAGTTCTGCTCGTACACGACCAATGGCAAGGGCAAATGCAAGAAAAATGGCGTAGAAAACTGTGATTACCCAAATCGACATTCCAGCGGTATAACAGAACAGAAACACCAAACCAATACTCAGGACTGTCAAAATCAGTGTTACTCCATAAGATACAGGCTCGCTGTTATCATTAATAACATGTCGACTGAATATGTGTTTGATCAAGGTCGCCAGATGTCGGCGTGCTCCCCACAGTGCGATCAGGGCAATGCCGATCCATCCTCCCGTCGCGCGATCATTCAAATGCATATTTTGCCAACCGATGATGTCAGCAAACACTTTTTCCGCACGCGTCAGCCAGAAAAAAAACCAAGTGGAAAAAGCAAGATCCAGCGGCATAAAATAGGTTAAACCGACAATTGCTAAGTTAAACGACATCGAGGTATAACCAATTGCACTCCAAGGTCGATCAGTAAAAAAATATCGATCTAGACGTAAATTGGGTGGGAAACCGGGCATAGCGGGAAAAATATCGTGTATTCCATTAACTATTCGGATGATGGCTGAGATCGAAAATCCAATCCACATTAATCTGTTACGAAAAAAATTGCGGTTGGTTGTCATCTGGAGGGGCAGATGGGTCAACGGGAAACTGAGTTTCTCATGTTCCATCCACTGCTTCCGGAGAATCAAGCCAATACCAAGTAGAGATCCATACAGAACAAAAATGAACCCTGACCAAACCAACACCGGTACCAACCAAGCCCGCAGGTGTTCCAGGGTAAAAATTGTTGATTCGCCTTCGTAATAACCTCTCAGCCACTCAGTGTTGGAAACCGTTATCCAAGATGGAATGTGTCGCCAAAACAGCTGCGCCCATTCATTTTCAGGGGTAGCAAACCAATACGGATGGGCTAAGGTGCCCATTAGAATAGCCATCATGGCATGCCCAGAGATAGTGGAAACCATGGTGACCATAATGTAGATCAACAGCAGTTCTCCTGCTGTAAAGGCAAGTGGCCTGACAAATCGAGTCAGGAAAATATTGAAAGCAATCAGGACAGCAAGAGTAAAGATGGCATTTGAGAACGGCGAAACAAGCGTATAAACCGCATACCAGAGTTCGCTGGCAATTCCAACCCAATAGGCGTTAACGACAACTAGTATCAGCCCAGCGATAATAGCCTTTTGGGTAACAACTTCTGGTGTTCTTTTCTCTGATAGTTGCATTAAAGCTTTCGTCTATGGTGCAGTGTACGCGATAAGCTATTGATGATCCTGCAACCATCGCTATACTGCCATCTTGGTTCGGGATCTTTATCTTCACTGAAATTGATATGCTGCCGAGGAGGTCAATCCCCAGACCAGACCAGTATAGATCTCAATACGACGCTTTAAGCCTTTGGTTAGATCCATACCTAAACTTTGAATTGATCAAGCTGCTTTGAAACCATCAAGTCTTCATTGAGTTTGAATCCCAGTCCCGGTAAATCAGGCAGAATCAGATGACCGTTTGCTATCTGTGTTGGAGGGATGAGTAGTTCATGTTCCCACGAATCAATTGGTGCACCACCGGCATATTCCTGAAATGATAGATTAGGGATAACCGAACAAGCACAGGAAGCTGCACGCGTAACAACCGGTCCACACCAATTATGTGTGGTGATCTTGAGTCCATATGTCTCAGCCAAATCTGCCGTTTTAACGGTTTCCAAGATGCCACCATTTGTTCCAACTTCCGGCTGAAAGAAACCTAGGGATCCGCTATCAAAAAGGGCTTTCGCTTCCTGACGTGTACATGTCAGTTCACCAGTAGCAATTGGAATATCGGTCGCATTAGCAACCTGCTTTAGCTGTTCTGGGTCATCCGCTGTTGGAGCTTCAAAAAAAAAGATATTGAGCGATTCAAGCGCTTGGACTGCCATAATGGCCCCATCAACAGAAAAACGGTTATGTGCATCAATCGCAATTTGATATTCTGAACCAACAGCGTCACGAACCGTCTCGATCTTTCTGATCTGATCTCGCAAATCACTGGGAGTCGGGGTTCCACTGCCCTCAAAGGGATCCCATTTAAACATTTCAAACCCATCCTCTTTCACCGCTAAGATACGTTCAACACACTCTTCCCAATCACCAGCGCCATTGAAGACACCGTGATCAGCGTAAAGTGGTATCTTATCACGAATCGCTCCACCAAGCAGACCGTAAATGGGCAGATCCACGACCTTGCCCAAAATGTCCCAAAGCGCAATTTCAATGGCTGACACTGCTGCACTCCAATTGAGGTCATCGGCCTTCGGTGGGAAGCGCCCTAAAAAAGACCGGATTTCACAAGGAGAATCTCCCAAAATCTGCTGACGAATCAAGGAAATGTAATTAACAATAGAGCCTGCCTGTCCCGCCCAAGTAAACCCCTCACCAATACCTTCGACACCTTGATCTGTCTGGATCTTGACAATTACCCAAGCGGGGTAACTGCGTGCAGCATGTATGGTTACCGGAATTATATCCGTAATCTCTAGATCTTGATTGTCAATTGCTTGGTTGACCATAGACTATTCCACCAATTTAAACTATTCCATTTTTCCCTGATACAGTAAGGGTTTCAAAGGTTTCTGGACACAGTATATCAGACCCCTGATTGTGTCGTCAAGTGTGTCTTCTTCCTACCCTAATCCCCCTCAATTTCGTTGTTCGTATTCAGCACATCTTTTGTAGATAGAGGGTGTTTT
>DTUY01000267.1:0-50127 GCA_012963885.1 Candidatus Poribacteria bacterium
CCTCTCGGCTATAGAATTCTGGTGAGTTTTACTACTTATGCAAGAGGTCTAATATTGTACGGCCACGCTGATATCAATTCTGTGTTTGATCAACTTTTAGTAACGTCACCGATCCAAGTTAAGCATAACATTATCAAGTTCGGCCAACTCCAATATGAAGGCGATTACGGCGTATTTTTCACCTATCCCCGATTTGATACGGATGAGAACTTAGTCGGTGTAATCGGAATGACAACTGAGAAAATGATTCAAGCCAGTCAACAGGCACGATATTTCATTTCCGGTGTTTCGTGTCCTGATTACGCTATATTTGGAATTGATGTTTTAACCGAAGGATTTGATGGTGTGGTTGAAGCCGGTTACTTCAACAGCAACTGAGAATTGCCGCACTAAATCACCTTAAATAAAACCTATTTAGTTTTTTGTATCCCTAAGTTTGACAAATCATAATCTGGGTTTCTAGCATGCGAATCAATTTTCAAAGGGTTTAAAATTGACAGGAATCAGCGGAAATTGTAAAATAAATCTATGTCATGCATATTTATGTTAGGATAATTATAACTGAAGATTACCTATGCCAAACCCAAACGAAAAGAAAAAAGAGTCCCCAACAGATACTGTAAACTATTTTTTTGATGGCGCGGCTGAACAACTTGGTTTATCTGAAGAAATCTGCCAGACGCTGATTAAACCGTATCGTGAGATTATCGTTGAAGTTCCGCTACGTCGAAATGATGGCCACCTTGATTTGTACACCGGTTATCGTGTCCAGCATAATGGATCTCGCGGTCCATACAAAGGAGGCATTCGATTTCATTCCACTGCCGATTTAGAAGATATTCGAGCCCTTGCCGCCTTGATGACCTGGAAAACAGCACTAGCTGATATACCGTTCGGAGGTGCTAAAGGTGGTGTTACGTGTAATGCCTTGGATCTTGAAACAAATGAATTAGAACGGCTAACCAGAATTTTCACCCGTAAAATTTCGCTCATTTTGGGGCCACAACGAGATATACCTGCGCCAGATATGGGTACTGACGCTCAAGTAATGGCTTGGATGATGGATGAATACGGCAAACGATACGGCCATACTCCGGAAATCGTCACCGGCAAGCCCATTGAATTGGGTGGTTCCATCGGCCGCAATGAAGCCACAGGTCATGGAACATCAATAATAATCGCCGAAGCCACAATCGATTTTAATTTATCCTTTGATAAAGTTGTTATTCATGGTTTTGGGAACGTTGGCTCCCACGCAGCGTTGTATCTTACACAAATGGGAGCCAAAATTATTGCCATCAGCGATTATTATGGTGGGATATATAATCCAAATGGGTTACCAATACAACAGTTATTTCAATATGCTGTTGAACGCCGACCGCTGAAAGATTACAGGGATGCTGATCAGATATCTAATCAAGAGATACTTGAACTTGAATGTGATATTCTGATACCAGCTGCCATCGGCGGAGTAATTACTGAGGAAAATGCCAACCGAATTCAGGCATCGGCAATCTTTGAGGCAGCCAATTACCCTACAACCATGTCAGGAGAACAGGTTTTAGCCGATAGGGGTATTCCAGTCTTTCCCGACATTTTGGTTAATGCCGGTGGTGTTATCGTTTCATACTTCGAGTGGGTACAAAACATTCAACAGTTCAAATGGGATATTAATCGAGTGAACAAGGAAATGAAGGAAATGCTGGTTAAAGCTTATAAGAATGTCTTTGAAATCCATAAAAACAAAGGTGTCTCACTGCGTACAGCAGCATTCATGGTTGGTGTCCAGCGTGTTGCAAAAGCGACTGAGTTACGTGGGTATCTAACTTAGAATATCCAAAATCATGCTGTAGCTATCGAAAATTATATGTCATCGTGCCTAAAAGATGAAAAACTTAGAAGTGAAAGCGAAATGTATATCACCAGAGCTAGCAATCCAAAATTTAGTTGGACTCGGGGCGACACACGAGAAAAAAATGTGCCAAGTTGACACCTATTTTAATGCGCCTGAGGGCAGGCTCAAACTTCGCGAGGAAGGCTCAGATTTCGCCAGCCTAATCTACTATCATCGTTGTGATACAGCTGAATCTTGTTACAGTGATTACCACATCTGCCAAATTCATGACTTAGATTCGTTCAAACTGATTCTATCAAGCGCCCTTGGTACAAAGGTTATTGTTGAAAAAACTCGAGATTTGTGGTGGTTTGGCAATACACGAGTCCACCTAGATCACGTTTCCGGATTAGGTGATTTCATTGAGTTGGAAACGGTCCTACGAAATCAAACAGAAACATCAGCTTGGTTAGAACATAATCATGTCAAAGACACTCTTAAGATTGTTGAAGAGGATCTAGTACCTGTCTCATACAGTGATCTTTTGGTTTGACATATGATTGAATTCTCACTAAGATACAATTAGCAAGCAAAACTCTACATTAAAACTATTAAGGAAAAGAACTTTGCAAGCCTTTAAATATGTTGCAGCAAAAAGTATCAGTGAAACAATTGATCTGCTTTCAGAGAAAGGAGATCAAGCTCGGGTATTAAGCGGTGGAACAGATCTCATCGTTCAAGTTCGCGAAAAACGCCGAAGTTTAGAACTGATGGTTGATGTCAAGCAAATTCCCGAAGTCAACGAAATTTCATACAGTGCAACTGACGGTTTGGTGCTTGGCGCGTCCACACCCTGTTATAAAATCTATAACAATCCAGATATCAAATCTACATACCCTGGCTTAATCGATGCTGTCTCGATCATCGGTGGAATCCAAATTCAAGGCCGGGCAAGCGTTGGTGGGAATTTATGTAATGCTTCACCCGCCGCCGATTCAATACCAGCGCTGATTGTACTGAATGCGATCTGTGTGATTGCGGGGCCAAGCGGAACCCGCGAGGTTGCAGCTAAGGATTTCTGTACTGCTCCCGGTCAAACGGCAATGGGAAACGGTGAGTTCTTAACCTCAATTAAGATTCCGGTACCTGAGAAGAACTCCAGCAGCTTTTATTTGCGGTTTATCCCACGAAATGAGATGGACATTGCTGTTGTTGGTGTTGGCGCATCAGTGGTTTTAGATGAGAATCACAAATCATTTGTATCCGCGCATGTCGCACTGGGTGCGGTAGCCCCAACGCCTCTTTATGCGGAAGAGGCAGGTAATTTGCTTTCCGGTCAGGGAATCTCCGACGAAATTATCAATCAAGCAGCAGAAGCCGCCCAAGCAATTGCTCGACCAATCAGCGATATGCGAGGAACGGCAAACCAAAGGAAACATCTTGTGGGCGTACTTACACGTCGGGCACTAAATGGCGCTGTAAATAGAGTGAAGGAGACTGAATAATGCCAAGAAAAACACACGTACAAACAGAGATTAACGGTGAAGGCGTTGAATTCCTGTGTGAACCGCGCCAAAGCCTGCTTGAGATACTCAGAGACGAGCTTCATTTAACCGGATCTAAAGAAGGTTGCAATAACGGTAATTGTGGTGCCTGCACGGTGCGTTTGGGTGACCGAATTGTGAATTCCTGTATAGTGCTTGGTGTCGAAGCAGAAGGCCAGCAGATCGAGACAATTGAAGGAATCGCCACTCCTGAAGGTCTACATCCAATCCAACAGAAATTCCTGGAACACGCCGCACTTCAATGCGGTATTTGCACACCCGGATTTATCGTGTCATCCAAAGCGCTTCTTGAGCAAAACCCAACGCCAAACGAGGAAGAAGTCCGATTTTGGCTGGCGGGCAATTTGTGTCGATGCACAGGATATCATAAAATCATTGAAGCTGTAATGGACGCAGCTAAACCAATGAATTCGGAGGTGGTTGATAATGGCTGAGAATAAAGAATTCAAAGTAATTGGCACACGGCCAATTCGGCATGATGGTATTGATAAAGTAACTGGTCGTGCGGCCTATGGTGCTGATATTCATTTTCCTGATATGTTACATGGTAAAGTATTGCGTAGCCCGTACGCACATGCGCGAATTAGTTCGATTGATGTTAGTAAGGCTGCGTCACATCCAGCAATAAAATGCGTAATCACCTCAGAGGACTTACCATTAGTCGAAGATACTATCACAGAACTGGGTGAAACGGTTATAAACCTTAAACATTTGAGCGATAATATTCTTGCCAGCGACAAAGCTTTATATAAAGGACACCCGGTGGCCGCTGTTGCCGCAACTGATCCTTATGCTGCTGAAGAAGCGCTCGACATGATTGAGGTAGACTACGAAATTCTCGAGCCGGTTCTTGATGTCCGTCAGGCAATGGAGCCAGATGCTCCCGTCCTGCATGAATCCCTAAAAACAGAATCGATAGGAAAAAAAGGAGATCAATCACAGAATGTTGCCAGCCATTCGCAGATGAAACACGGTGATTTAGAAACAGGTTTTGCTGCAGCAGACGTAATCGTTGAACGCGATTTTTCAACAGCCACAATACACCAAGGATATATTGAAACCCATAACGCTACCGCTCAATACAACGAAGATGGCGAGCTGACGGTATGGTGCAGTACACAAGGCGCATTCGGGGTTCGTGACCAACTTTCCAAAATCCTCAAAATGCCAGTTTCAAAAATCAAAGTTGTACCGATGGAAATTGGTGGTGGTTTCGGAGGGAAAGTTCAAGTGTATATCAAACCCATTGCCGCGCTTTTAGCTATGAAAACTAGGAAGCCGGTCAAGATGACAATGACACGGACGGAAGTCTTTGAGGGAACCGGCCCAGCACCTGGCTCATATATTCGCGTAAAATTGGGTGCTGACACGACGGGAAAAATCACGGCCGCTGAAGCACATCTAGTCTTTGAAGCGGGTGCTTATCCGGGATCGGCTGTTGGTGCTGGATCGCTCTGTATTTTCGCCCCTTATAAAATTGACAATCTACAAATTGATGGGTACGATGTCGTATTAAATAAGCCAAAATCTTCAGCCTACAGGGCACCAGGAGCACCCAATGCTTGCTTTGCATCAGAATGTGTTATAGACGAAATCTGCCAAAAATTGGACATGGACCCAATTGAATTTCGACTGATCAATGGCGCCAAAGAGGGAGACCGCCGTTGTGATGGTCCGATTTATCCAAAGATTGGTTATCTGGAAACTGTTGAAGCAGCTCAAAATCATCACCACTACGCGGAATCAATTGATATAAAACCTAATGGTAAGCTAAGAGGAAGAGGCGTTGCCTCAGGTTTCTGGATGAATGGTGGTGGCCGGTCTAGTGTAACCATCAATGTCAATACTGATGGCAGAATTAATCTGATCGAGGGGTCCACGGATATTGGTGGAACGCGCGCATCAATCGCCATGCAAGCAGCAGAAGTGTTAGGAATATCAGCAGAAGATGTTATGCCTGCTGTGGGTGATACGGATTCGGTTGGTTATACAGGTGTCACTGGCGGGAGCCGTACAACTTTTGCAACTGGTATTGCAGCTATCAATGCGGCCGAGGACATCAGGGCACAAATGATAGGAGTTGCTGCCAAGCATTGGGAACTTAGACCCTCCGACGTGCGGTTTGAAGATGGAATATTCTTAGCTCAAAAAAATGGTGATGCGTTACGAATGACCTTCAAAGAAGTGGCCGCTGCCGGAGGCCCATTAGTGGGGTCGGTAACTGCCAGTCCTGGGGGCGCTGGCAACGGTTTCGCAACCCACATTGTCGATCTTGAAGTTGATCCGGAAACAGGTAAAGTCGATATTTTGCGCTATACCGCCATTCAGGATGTTGGTAGGGCAATTCACCCGAGCTACGCTGAAGGACAAGTTGAAGGTGGAGTTGCACAAGGAGTTGGTTGGGCTCTTAGTGAAGGATACTTATATAACGATGAAGGTCATATGACAAACGCGAGTTTTCTTGATTATCGAATGCCGACCAGCTACGATCTGCCGAGTATTGAAACTGTACTGGTTGAAGTGCCGAATCCGGGACACCCGTACGGCGTTAGAGGGGCCGGTGAAGTTCCTCTTGTTCCCCCACTTGCCGCTATAGCCAATGCCGTCTCAAGAGCTATCGGCGTTCGAATGACAGAACTGCCAATGTCTCCTGATCGTGTGCTTCAAGCCATGGGGAGTATCTAAAAAAATGGCACTTGTATCAGTTCCTTCGCTTATGCAAGACCTGACCGCAGGTCAGGATCAGGTGAACGTTGAAGGCGAAACAATCCGCGAAATTATCCTTAATTTTGACGAAGCTTTTCCTGGTGTAAAAGATCGGCTTTGTGACGGCGATCGGATTAAACCATTTATCGCTGTTTATGTCGGAAGTGAGCTTTCACAAGCAGGTATGCGTGAGACGGTAAGTCCAGATTCAGAAATCCACTTTGTTCCTGCCATTAGCGGTGGCTAATGGGTGTATACCTCCTTTCAGTTGATGCCCGAAAACTGCTAAACGTGTGTCAAACAGCATAAAATACCAACTCGCAGTAAGGAAATAAATGGCTTACACTGGGCTTTCCGATTTTATTGAGACACTGGATCAGGCAGGCGAACTTCTTCGTATTAAATTAGAAGTCTCACCAGAACTTGAAGTCGCTGAGATAACCGATCGGGTCAGCAAAAGCAAGGATGGCGGCCCAGCATTATTATTTGAGAACATTGCCGGCAGCGAAATCCCTCTTCTGATCAATGCCTTCGGTTCGTACCAGCGAATGTCACTGGCACTTGGTGTTAAAGACATACAGGAAATTGCCGAAGAAATTGGGGAGTTAATCAAAATCAAACCTCCCCAGACAATACTTGAAAAAGTCCAAATTCTCGGCACCCTTTCCAAACTCACCAAATTCCCCCCCAAACAGGTACGAAACGGCAGTTGCCAAGAAGTCGTATTAACCGAAGAGCAAATCGATCTGGATAAAATTCCGATTATTAAATGCTGGCCGGAAGACGGCGGTAAGTACGTTACATTACCCCAAGTGATCACCAGAGGCCTTGAGCATGGCGATCGGAACGTTGGCATGTACCGCATGCAAAAAATTAACAACCGCACTTTCGCTATGCACTGGCAGATCCACCACGATGGTGCTAAACATTGCCGTGAGTATTTTCAGGCAGGAAAACAAATGCCCGTCGCTGTAGCTGTTGGTGGAGATCCAGTGATGACTTATGCAGCAACTGCCCCACTCCCAACTGGGATTGAGGAATTCCTATTCGCTGGCTTCTTACGCAAATCCAACGTAACATTAATAAAGTGTAAAACTGTAGATCTCTCTGTACCGGCTGACGCTGACATTGTCTTTGAGGGGTATATTGATCCAAATGAAACATGTCTCGAAGGACCATTTGGAGATCATACGGGTTACTATTCCTCAGCCGATCAATATCCCGTTTTTCACTTAACGGCGATTACACACTGCCAGAAACCGATTTACCAAACAATTATTGTGGGAAAACCACCAATGGAAGATTATTATATGGGCAAAGCAACTGAACGTATTTTCTTGCCACTGCTTAAAACCCAATTCCCAGAATTAGTCGATATGAACCTTCCCATTTTTGGCATTTTCCATAATTTCGCTTTTATTTCAATAGATAAGCGTTACCCATTTCAAGCGAAAAAAATGATGCACAGTTTCTGGGGATTCGGGCAATTGATGTTTAGTAAAATCATTGTGGTTGTCGATAAGGATGTTGACGTCCAAGATACAGATGAAGTGTGGTTTCGTGTAGGAAGTAACGTCGATCCCAAACGGGATATTACCTTTGTAGACGGCCCCATTGATGTTCTTGATCATGCTGCGCCGCTCCTTGGCGCTGGATCAAAAATGGGAATTGACGCTACCAAGAAATGGCCGGAAGAGGGGTTCCAACGTGAGTGGCCGGAAGAAATCCAGATGTCAGAGGAAATGATAGAGTTCGTCGACAAAAGATGGGAAAACTATGGAATTCCTAGTGACCTCTGAATGACACAAGTTTAGAGTCGACAATAAATCCGAGTTAGTAGATAAGTATTCGACTGACCCCACACATTTTCCTACCTACGGCTACCCTTCACCAATAATTCAAATTTAGATCTTTCAATAAAAAAACCGAGGCAAAAAGACAAAAAGGATTATTTGAAACTGGACCTAGAAGATGAAAACCCCAGATGCAGATATAAAACCTTTAGTCCATCCAGACGAATTCGTAGATTTAGATGAGATAATACATCTGTGTACAGGGGGAGAAGCTCCCTGGTTAAAAATCCAAGAAAAAGTTTTCGCGGAGTTTGCACAATTGAAGAGCGCCGGGTATGATGGCCGATCGAAAATTTATGCCAGAGGTGAACAATGCCGGCAGAAAATGGGAAAACTGTGGAAAGTACCCGCACACCGAATAGCTTTTATGCCATCGGCGGCCGAGGGCATGAACTGGCTAGCACGAGGTTTAGACTGGCGAGAGGGAGACAATGTGGTAACAACCAACCTGGAATTTCCATCTGTAGCCTATGCGTGGAAACATCTCAGATCACAGGGCGTTGATATACGATTGATTCCCCATTCTAACTGGATGGTGAACGAAATAGATTTATTGAATGCCACCGACGACAGAACAAGGGTACTCGCCGTAAGCCACGTTAGTTTCTATACCGGACAATGCTTGAATCTGGAACAATTATCGGAAGGCATCCGAGATTACCATACCCTCTTGGCCGTCGACGCCACGCACTCTTCTGGAGTCGTGGAAGTTGCGGCAGAATTAACGGATTTAACAGTCAGTAGTAGTTACAAATGGATGCTTGCCACACACGGGGTAGCACCATGTTATTTTAGTGAGCGGGCAGAAACAGAAACGAAAGTCACCTGTTTCGGTTGGCATAATCTCTCTGTATGGCCGGAACAAGGTGCTGAACGACTAGCAAATGCGCCAGAAAAACCGATGCCAGGTAAATTGGAGCCAGGGAATCCTGCCATGCTGGTCGTTATGCATCTGGATCAAGCTCTTGAAATCCTGCTTTCTGTCGGAACAGCAAAAATTTCTGATCATGCACGTTCTTTATCCAAGCAAGTCAGTGACGGACTAAAGGATCTGGGATTTATAGTAATCAGCCCACAGAATTATGATTCCCGTTCAGGCAATACCTGCTTTCAACTCTCGAATGCTAAGGAAATGCAGAACCAACTGGCAGAAAGAGGAATACTATGCTGGGGAGAATACGGTCGTGTTAGAATTTCCACGCACCTTTATAATGGAAGCAACGACGTGAGACGATTTCTTGAAGTCTTGTCAGAATTAAAATAGTGAAGCACTTATTGTTGACACCGAGTAGGAAGAAGGAGAGGAAATGATCTAGAAAGGGGTATTTGTAGACGCGTCGGAATTTCCCGTCTCCACGCTCAGTGCTGGATCTGGTGTCTCTGGAACTTCGCTGACAGCAACAGCAGCTTCCAATTTCTTAATACGATCAAGCATCTCATTAAAAAGCTCTGGTGTTCGGTCAGCAGCAGTTAATTCTGCCGACAATTGCGTCCAGTGCATTTCTGTCATGTCGTTTCGCGTCTCGACACCATAACAGCGTTTAACATAATTCCAAAAATCATTTTGACTAATAGCATGCTGATCAAATCTGGGTTTGAGTTTGCTTGCCACAGAAAAAGCCGCTTTTTGCGCATTTGTCACATTATCGTTTTGAGAGGCATTTGATTCAAGGACTTCGTAAGTTGACCCACTCGATTTACCGTGTAGGTAGTAGTTAAGAACCTCCTTAATTACCGGAACCGGCAACAGCTGTTTTATGGCATTACGCTGAGCCTTATGAATTGCCTTAGTAAAAGCAAACGGATCAGGACGGGATCCAGCATTCTTCGGCTGTTCACAGGCACCATACCTTGACGATCCAGTGAAAGAATCAGTGGCCTTAACTACTGCCAGCCAAGATTGCTCTCGTTCCGTGTACTCGATTGAATCGACTTCGATGCCACCACGACGATTTGCCGCTTCATTAATTCCAGCTAGTGTAAGCCCTTCCACAACTTTTCCACCCTGTTTGAATGAATATACATAATCCTTTATCGCCTGACCAGTCATCATTTGTATAATGGCTTGGTCATCGACTTTTTCAAGAACCTCGTATTCAGGAACAGGGATGAGTTCGTTGTTGCTTTCTTCTGCCATAATTAATTTGAGCTCCAATCTCAGTTAAACCGAATAACCTGATACTTAAAGCAATATAACAAGGAATACCAGAAATGTCAACGACAAACTCAAGCTCAACAAGGTAAAAAGGCTTGACAATCTTCGGGTTTTTGGGATAAACTCCAAGTGTTTTTTAGCCGAGGTGTTGGAATTGGTAGACAAGCTAGATTCAGGATCTAGTGGGCGTATGCCCGTAAGGGTTCGAGTCCCTTTCTCGGCATCTGAAGCTATTTGCTAACATCGTTTCGGCCTTTATATTTTTGGCTGATTTGACAAAAACAATCGTTGGTACTGCTTTAAATCATCTGCATTAAACAGTACGAATCTTACCTCTGAGAACCTTTCATTCTCTTTCAGAAACAGTGTGACTGCTTCAATAGCAACAACTGCAGCTTTTTCCATTGGATAGCCGTAAACACCAGTACTAATTGAAGGAAAGGCAATCGTCTTGATCCCATTTTCTACTGCTAATTTCAAACTCTGACGATAGCAACTCGCTAGCAGTTCCGGTTCACTGGACTTACCCCCCTCCCAAACAGGACCAACCGTGTGGATGACATAATCTGCGTAGAGATCTCCGCCAGTGGTAATAACAGCTTGTCCTGTCGGACAACCACCCCGCTCTTGACGGATCTGATCGCATTCAGTCATAATTGCTGGTCCTCCGGCACGATGGATAGCACCATCGACCCCTCCCCCGCCAGCAAGCCTTGAGTTAGCAGCGTTTGTAATTGCCGAAACGTGTTGCTGGGTGATATCTCCTTGCGTCAGGGTAATATGTGTTTGATTAACTTTTTTCCCCATTTCCTAACTCCTGATTTTCTGATGGATTATCATATCATATCTTAAATTCTTACAACTATAAAAAGCTTGTTCTAACGCCACAATAAATGGTAGAATCTGGTTTTTGACCCCAACCTTTGGAGGGTTTTGCATGTACCAAATTGTAACTATTCCCGGCGACGGGATTGGACCTGAGGTGACCAACGAAGCGATCAAGGTTTTCGACGCTGCTTCCAAAAAAGTTGGTTTCACATATCAACTTACTGAAACCGATTTTGGTGGTGATCGCTACCTTAAAACTGGTGATATCTTGCCCGATTCAGCAATCGATGAATTCCGATCGGCAGATGCCATATACCTGGGGGCTATCGGGCACCCTGACGTAAAACCAGGTATTCTGGAAAAAGGAATTCTTCTGAAAGTCCGTTTCGAATTAGACTTATACATTAATCTGCGACCTGTAAAACTGTATCCAGGCGTAGAAACGCCGATCAAAGACAAAGGCCCCGAAGACATTGACTTTGTTATTGTGCGAGAAAACACGGAAGGACTCTATGCAGGAATAGGTGGTTTTCTGAAACGCGGCACACCAGACGAAGTTGCAATCCAACAGATGATTAATACACGCAAAGGCGTTGAACGTTGTATCCGTTACGCTTTTGAGTATACCAAGAAAAGAAACAAAGAGAACAAACTCACAGTTTGCGATAAACGCAACGTTTTGACTTACGCGCACGAATTGTGGCAAAGGACCTTCGATGAGGTTGGTGAAGAATACCCAGAGATTGAAAAAGATCATGCCCTTGTTGACGCAACCACTATGTGGATGGTTAAGAATCCAGAATGGTTTGACGTAATCGTGACCTGTAATATGTTCGGCGACATCATCACAGACCTCGGTGCGATTATTCAAGGAGGAATGGGGATAGCTGCTTCCGGAAATTTGCATCCCGGCCAGGTTGGAATGTTTGAACCCATTCACGGTTCCGCCCCCAAATACACTGGAGAAAATAAAATCAATCCAATTGCGGCAATTGCAGCGTCTGGTATGATGCTCGACCATATCGGTGAACCCGAAGCTGCCGTATTAGTTGAAAACGCGATCATCGACTTACTTGCTAGTCAAAAGATCAAGGATTTTGGAGCTGGTAGGATGGGATACGCCACTTCCGAAATTGGTGACATGATAGCAGACGCAGTAACAACAAGTTAAGGGATTCTCATGAGAATGTCAAGGATTTTCACCCAAACGTTGAAGGAAACGCCATCCGAAGCCGAGATTCCAAGCCATCAACTCATGCTGAGAGCGGGCATGATCCGTCGTTTAGCCACAGGTATGTACAGCCACCTTCCTTTGGCACAACGCTCGCTACAGAAAATTGAACAGATCATCCGTCAAGAAATGGACGCAATCGACGGCCAAGAGATCAATATGCCACTAGTTCATCCAGCAGAATTGTGGGCTGAGAGCGGTCGGCTTGAACCACTTGTTGGCAAAGAACTAGTGGGATTCAAAGATCGATTTGGTCGAAACCTAGTTCTGGCGATGACGCATGAGGAAGCCGTCACAGATCTGGTTCGAAATCAAGTTAATTCGTATCGGCAACTGCCGCTAATGCTATACCAGATAAAGCTAAAGTTCCGCGATGAACCCCGTCCGAGAGCAGGGCTAATCCGTGTCCGCGAATTCATGATGAAGGATGCTTACAGCTTCCATGCAGATCAAACCGATCTTGACCAGTATTATGAACGGATATATCAAGCCTATCTCAACATTTTTAATCGGACGGGTATTGAGGTCGTGGTGGTTGAATCAGACACCGGCATGATCGGAGGTTCCGCCGCACACGAATTCATGCTCATCACAGAATCAGGCGAAGATAACCTGATCATCAGCCAAAATGGTGAGTATACGGCCAATGCTGAAGTTGCCATTCAAAGAAAACCTAGAATGGACAACGGGGATCCTCTTCAGATTGAAGAGATTGAAACACCGGAACAAAAAACAATTGAAGAGGTTTCTCAATTTTTGGGAATTCAAAAAAAACAGACACTGAAGGCAGTTTTTTATGTCACGGATGACAGCCTGATTTTTGCCGCTATCCGTGGGGATTTTGAAGTCAATGAGACCAAATTGGCCAATGCTCTCAAAACCCCAATTCGCATTGCTACTAAAGAGGAAGTCGCACAGCATCACCTTGTGGCTGGCTACGCATCACCAATAAATCTTAAAAACGTAACAGTAATTATAGATGACTCCGTTGCCAGCACCACGAACCTGGTTGCCGGGGCCAACAAACCAGGATATCATTTAAAAAACGTCAATTATCCACGTGATTTTAAGGCAGACATTGTTACGGATATCGCCTTAGCTCAGGACGGAGACACCTGCTATTTCACCGGTGGTCAGTTGACGGCTAAAAAAGGTATTGAGGTTGGAAATATCTTCAAGCTCGGAACCAGATATAGTGAAGTCATGAGCGCCTATTATCTTGATCAACATGGCAAAACAAAGCCGATTGTCATGGGATGCTACGGAATTGGCGTGGGTCGATTACTAGCCAGCGTGATAGAAGCCAACCATGATAAAGACGGAATAATCTTTCCGGTCTCAATCTGTCCATACCAGATTCATCTAATGCCAATAGGCAAAGACAATCAAGTAATCGAAACGGCAGAAACTCTATATAAGAACCTGCAAAACAACGGATATGAGGTACTTTACGACGACCGGAACGAAAGTGCCGGCTTTAAATTTAAGGAAGCAGACTTGATCGGTTTACCAGTTCGAATTGCTATCAGCAACCGTACACTTCAGGAAAATGCCGTTGAGGTAAAACTTCGCAGAGAAAAAGACCGTCAACTTGTAGGATTGAATCAACTCGATCTAAAACCCTATTTTGACCGTATTACCTAACTTTTCGGTTGAGTCCCCAGCTAAAACCAAGTCGTATACAGTGGTACACCAATAACAATACTGAGCAATCCCCAATAACAGCCCACAACAAAATCCCCCAGTACCAATCCCATAAAGAATGGCAAGACTTTACGGTAAGATCTAACACCACCATGTCGAAGAATCAGAAGTTTTGCTAACCAACAAACGAAAAGGGCAAACCAATAAACGTCGATGGTACCGGAACTGACACCGAGAACATATCCAGCAGGATGAAACGGAAACCGCAAAAACCGCATTCGCATCCACATCATTCCTATTGAAAAGAGGAATGACACACCAATCACACTACTACTGACATAATCCGGAGGGTTTGGATGTTGTAACCAACCGCTTAAGCTGCTATATGCTTGCGAACCTGCACCCAACAATTCCCCAGCGGTTGTCGCTCCGTATCTATAAAGTGTGTACGGAAATATCCAGAATGTCAATAACACGCCAACAACCAGAGCCAACATCATAGCCCAGAATAGGCGACTGGTATTGGCCCCCGTTCGTTCGGCGATTTTGAACGCTTCCAACTGATGAGGCATTGGATGGCTTCGGTTTAATCGATTAAACCAGTAAAAAAGCGAAAACATGGTTAAATTTGCGGTACCCAGTTTACGAGTACCAAGCCCCGTAACCAAAATAATTTGCGGATTCACCAAGACAATTGCGTGCAATGGAGGTCCAACCTCAGCCCGCATTCGTGTCATAGCAATAGCAATGACAAAATAGAGCCCAAAGAATAATGGTACCAACCATTGAGACATTCCCAGATGGCCACAGAAAATCATCAGAACAACCATCCCGCCGAGAAAAGATAACACCGCAGTTCGATAGCCCATTGGTTCATCTTTGTCATCAAGCGTAGAATCAAGACCAATCACTTTCCTAAAAACTTCTACCAAGTGCCATCGTCCCAAGTAGATAGCAGTTAAGCAAAGACCTATCATCGCTCCCGTCGCTTGTTCACCAAAGAATGGATATTTGGGAATGTTCCACCCCATCGTAGCGCCTATCAGCCTCTCCAATTTTCGGAACAGATAGAAAAACCATGTTGAGAAGGTAAGATCCAATGGTATCAAAAAGGAAAGACCAATTAAAAAAGGATAAAACCGAAGCGGCATGGTTCCGAGCGAATTCCAAGGCGCATGCGTGAAATAATTAGATAGATCATAATTTGCTTCTTTAATTGGGAATCGAGGAATATTAGGATAAATGAAGCTGAGTCCGTTAATCAAGCTGATAGCACCTGCTACGCTGAACCCTATCCACATAACTCGGTTCTGAAAAAAACCAGAGGTGGAATCAGTCATTTCCAAAGGAATCTGAATAATAGGATAAGCAAGCCGTTCGCTTTCGATCCACTGTTTCCGCAGGATAGTACTGATGCAAAGAAGCATAAAAAAAAGTAGGCTGATCAGAAAAGACCACGCGATGGCCGGCTTAATCCAGAATCGGTAAAAACCTGTTGACCAGAATGCCGATTCACCTTTATAAAAATAATAGGCGGTTTTGTCATCACGGATGACCAGCCAATCCGGTAGATACTGGTAAAAAAGATTGATCCAGTCGTTCTCGGCAGTCGCGAAGAAAGTAGCATGTGGAAGAACACCCATCAAACACACCATGTTGTCGTGTGCGGTAAAAGCCAAGGTCGTAGAGATGATCACATAGATCATCAGTAACTCACTGCGGGAAAACAATTCCTTGCATAAAATCCGACTGGCAATTTTGTTAACTACAATCAATACAAAAAGAAAAAAAACGGAGATTTGGGGAAGAGACATCGATGACCAGTGTAATGAGTGCCAGATCATCTCCTCAAGAGCCACCAAGTACACGCACAACGGCATCAACAACAGACCGAATAATATAGATTTGATCGAAATTCGGGCCGTTTGAACCCGTGACGCTTCTTTCATCTCATAAAGTTTGATTTTTATTAATAATCCAAATCTCTCAATAAAATAGCCCCGGCAGTCTACCAGGGCTATTTTGTGGTTTAAGAAGACAGTTTAATTAGCAGTATTTAACAGATTAACTTTCCTTTTATCAAGCTTCTCCTAGATTACAGATTCAACGGGGCAGCCTTGAAGTTACCTAACTTTAACTTTGAAACCAGATACTGTCTCTAAACTTAAATAGGAACTCTTATATCCCCTAATCAACCGACAGCTTATCCTGAACATCGACGAACGAGAAACCTTAATCTGCGACTAGTACATACAATGGTATCAATCCACGTAAGAATCTTATAAATCCACGATCTCCCTATCATAAAATTTTTAACAGAAAAAACAAACCCGCATACACATAGGAGCTACAATATCATATTTGTAGAATCAAGTAAATATGAATTCTCATATCGTGACTAAAATTAAAACATAAGCCAATATCAAAGCCACCAAGGTGAGTATAGAAAACTATATTTAAACAACATGCCAAACATGTTAATTAACTTGCAATATACATCCAATTAAGGTAACATCAGTGGATTCCAATCACCGTCACAACGTGGCTGAGATACATTAAATTCTAGCCAAAGAAAGCTTGGTCAAAGTATATTATGATTAGGGTTGACAACATCGGATTAAAAGAGAAACTGAGAAGCAAAAAGAAAAGAGTGGCTGAAGATTTAGGTATTAGCCGTCAAGCATTCGCTCAAAAACTTGAAGATCCACTGAGGTTCCGATTGACCGAAATCAATGCACTTATTGATTTAGGATACGGAGGATGCATCCATATTGATCACAATTCAATAGATCAACTAAGAACGCGCACATCAAAAAAATTGTGGCGGATTCAGTACAGAATATCGTTTATAACAGAACACAGCGAAGAAGCTCTCTCTATGTACCAACAGTACTTTGAACCAGCTAATGTTGTGACTGATATCAGCACATACAAGATGTTAGGAACAAAAAAATGGGATATTATTTGTTCCCTTGAAACCAAGGATGTCCACTTAGAAGCTTTGGAACGTTTTGGGCCAGAATCAGAATTTGAAAACTTCTGGGATATTCTACCAGCATATGATTTCGTAAACAAATGGATACATGCTTTTATTGATATCTGCCAAAGCAAGGAACACGCCCAAGATATCTGGAAGAAATGGAATCACATGGTTCAAGACACCGAATACGAGATTTTCAGGCCAATTTTTTGATCGGCTTGATTTGGTTAAGTGAAAAATACAATTCCCCCAGTTAGTTTCCCCGCTAAAAACTGTAGCAAAATATGATACTCGCCTAGAGCATCCAAGGTTGTGGAATTAGATTGAATTGCTCTGCCAGCCACTGATAAGCGATGCGTAATGATTCTTCGGTTGGCCAGTGCCCGGCAGCATGATCGACGAAACCGATGGACTCGCTGCTATCATAGAGTTGATAGATTTTCCGAGCTTCCGCAATGTATTGCCAGCTGGCTGGCCGATCCGTTTTCCCACCGACTAAGAAAAAAGACCGAGGCGCACACAAGGCAAGAAGGTGATGGTGCGCAAGAGTAAAACCTGGTGAGAGTACCTGATTGCCCAGATACCAAGGCGCATTCCAATTGGTAAAATTGAATCCCAAACCGAAATCCGATCCGACAATGACCTTGACGCGTTGGTCAAAAACACCGGTGTAGAAAGCCATTTTCCCTCCGAGTGAGTGTCCCATCACACCAATCCGCCCTAGATCTATGTCAGGTTGATCTAAAAGCAGATCAATGGCGAGACTCGTATCCCACGCCAACTTGGCGATTCCAGTCCAATTTGGATTTTCCGTCAACAGCTTTTCGGTTGCCTGCTCCCACCAAGCAAAACCTAAATTATGTTCCGGTTCAGGAACCGTGTTATAGGGAAAAGCTTCAGTACAAACCACAACATATCCTTGTTGAACCAAATGATACCCAAACCGGATACTGGACGTTTCAGCGATAGGTTGATGGGTTTTTAGATCTAATCCCGCCATTCGATCTGGATCGTAGAATGGAACCACCATACCCGAGCGCGGTGATAATGTGACCAGCTTCGGCTCCATCAACAACAGCGTTTGAAGCGTATCTGGCCCCGTAGCCTGTTTGAAGATAGTTCCCGTATAGGTTGGTCGTTCGAAAATCTCAACGGCTTCCTGTGTCCGGTCAAAACTATCAAAAGCCGGAGTTCCCAAAACCGCCTTCCAGCGACGGAGAAGGGCGGTACGCTCTTCCTTCCAAGCTTCCATCGTTGGTACAATACCCAGCGGAAAAATTGGTTCAATGACTTCATCAGCACCGAGATCGTTATATTGTGGTTGACTGAACTGACGTGATACCTCATCCTTCTTCATGATTTTTTCGATAGATCTAGAGAATTTAGGCAACTCGATATTTGTCAATCGCATCCATATCGATTTCGATACCGAACCCCGGTTTCGATGGCACTTTTGCTTTCCCTTTAGAAATCTGCAATGGCTCTGCAAGAAGCGAATGTTCCAGAAGTCTGAAAAGCGAAACATGAGCCAGCGAAGCATTGGGAATTGCAGCGGCCAAATGCGCCATAAAGACGGCCGATATCCCCGTAAACCCCATCTGCATCCAAAACGGCTTATTGGCAGAAGATATAATATTGGCGTATCGCATGATACTAGGCGCCCAGCTACCCAAGACGTAATAGTCATAAGTATCTGTCGATAACGAAATTGTTGGATGAGAAGATCCAAAATGGATTACCAACGGATAACCAAGGGAATCCTTCAGTTGACGATAGCCATCGACATCTTCCTGATCAATCGGTGATTCCAAGCACTTTACCTGCGGGTATTTTTGCAGTTGTCTACCAATTTCGATAACTCGTTCAGGAATTCCAAAAGTGCAGTTAGCATCAATTGTTATCTCATAGTCTTCAGGACAGACTTCGAATATGCATTCGACCTGATCAATAACATCCGTGTGTGCTCTCCTTTTAAATTTGTGTGCCTTAAACCCACTTTCAATCGCTATCTCTGTTTCCTGTCGCATAATCTTCGGCGGGAAAGAATGTGACCAATAGGCAATGGGAACCTCCGACTGTGATGGACCTAGCATCTGTGCAATTGGCAATCCAACAGCCTGTCCCATTAAATCGTAAAAAGCGATTTGAAGTGTCCAACCTGATCATTCATTATAAACTCGAAAGGACTTTTCCCCAAATAGCTAACCAATTGCGACTCAGGAATATCGGCCCCTTCACCAATGCCGATTAACCCTTCGTTAGTCTGTACCCGGTAAATGGATGTCCGGACAGTGGGTGGTTCAGACGCATGCCACTGCTTGAGATATTTGCCCTAATTAGCCTAAAAATCTTCATCTGTCGCCCGATTCCCAAGATTCCGGCCCTTTTGTAAATGCTGACGGATCCTTTCCAAATAGGGAATATCTACGCGCATCTGTTCAATCTTAGTAATTTTCATCCTTTTTCCTTAGCAGTGGAATTTCCTGCCAGATCCCATTAATGATATTCGATTTATAGTATAACCCATTCTATGAATGCACATCAGACACAATTTGTCCTTTGTACCATCATGAATTAGCTCCCACCATTTCAAGTCAAACCAACATAAACGGCTCCCACTGACAATAGATTCTAGAAACAATATCGCGCCGTATACGTTTGATACAACGTTACACACCTACCCCCAGAATTTGACACTTTTGACACCTAACGATTACAGTAAAAATAGACACAACTATAGATAGCATGAATTTTTGACGGAAGCTTATTCACGATCCAGCAGGGGAAGTTCGTAATATAATCAGATTTTTGAATTCAGGTTAATTTTACCAGAGAAGTTCTAGTAACCGTGCTATGGTGACCAAGGAAAGTTTAATATGAACGATGAGAATCATCAGACTGCTGATTCGGAAACAGGAACAGAACTTGTTGCCGAATGTCTACTTGATAATTTCGAGAAAAACCGTGATTTAATCAAGCAATATTTAATGAATTATATAGAAAGAAATGACGATCAACTTCTGGAAACTGGTGTTAACCTTGAGGTATTGAAAGGCGACCACAAAGAAAAATATATAGCTGAGAAAGGGACACCAGATTTAAGTCAACACCGAATGTACGAGGCCGGAGTAAATTTGATCGTGCACACATATAGTCATGAATCAATCGACACGGAAGAGGTCGAAAACCATATCAAGAAAGAGCTGGAATAGCGACTTCTTGGTAAACTTGAGTTAGATTTGGTGAAATCCGGCAAATATTATAACGCTATTGTTTCATGGGATAATCCGATATCAGTTGAGGAATACAGCCTAATCAAAGCAATCGGAGTTTAGCACGATGTGAAATTAACGAATAGGTGCTGCTGAAGAAAGAATCATCACCTACTTACAGTACTTTCAATCGATTCAACTCATCATCAAGCAATAGAGAAACACCCGCTTCTGCGTTTATCCTAACCTGGTTAACTGATGTTGCTCCCGGAATAGCAACAGGTTCGGCGGAGTGAGAAATTACGTATCGAAGACCCGTTGTCACTAAATCTCGATCAGGATTAGCAATGGTCTTTACTCGATCCAGTCTAGCCAACTTCTCTTCATATTCCGCCCGAGCCGACTCACCCTGATTCCATTTATGACGTACTGCATCCATAAACACGGTATCGGCATCATATTTATCGGCTAAGATTCCCATTGCCACAGGTCCCCGAATCAGAATCCCAATTTGATTTTCCTGACAGAATGGCAGGAATCCTTCCTCCGCAGAACGGTTGATCAACGAATAGTCTACTTCAACAACGGCACATTTTCCGTCCGAGGTTGAGTGGAAATTCTTCAGAACCTGAAGGTCATTTGTCGAAATACCATATTCACGGATGAATCCTTCTTCCCGGAGAGCTTCAAATCCAGCAATATATACAGAAGGGTCTTGAATATCACCTTCATGACATAACAAGACATCAATCCAGTCGGTTCGTAATCGTCCAAGGCATGCGTGTCCACAAACCCGAATCATATCTACCGTCGTTTTAGGAACGCCTTGCCCAGTTCTTTTCCCCCAATTTCCTACCTTGCTAACTATATGGACTTGATCCCGAATTCCTTTGAGTGCCTGACCAAGTCTGATTTCACTGAGTCCGTTGGGAATTCCATAAGATTCGGCAGCATCAAACAGGTTCATTCCATGATCAAATGCTGTTTTAACAATATCGTGCGCGGTAGAATCTTCCATTTCTCCCCACTGGTTACCGATATTCCAAGTTCCAAGACCAATCGCTGAAATTTCCCATCCAGTTCTACCAAATTCACGGTATAACATTTTTGTCTCCTGAACCTAATCGCAGTTAGTTATACGACTATAATCATGTATCTGTATATGGTTATAATAATATGTTAAGAATGGCGTTGGCAAACTCAAGTGTACCGAATCCTAATTATATCTTAAATTATCAACTAAGCTAATAATTACCACATAAGATTCAACTTAATCTGTTTAACCGGTTTAAACAATATACTTAACAGCAAGAAATCTGACGAAAAATGCTGAAGAGATATTATCTTAATAATAGATATAATCCTGTATTGGATGGTTGATTAGGAAGTTCAAACTGGAGGAAACCTAATTAATATATTAAAAAAAGATGATGATTTTGCCATATGTTTACAGCAGCATGGCAAATCTAATTAGGATATAGGGAGCATTAGTTTCAGACTGTGCGGCAGGAACAATACAAAAAATGGAATTTATATTCTACAAGAAGAGGTAGTAGACTCCATAAATGAAAAATCAGAATTCGACTTAGAGTATCATGCAATGAAATGCTCTCCTAAATTTTAAAAATATTCGATTTCAAGATCTGTTTCTGCTGTCGCAAGGTCATCTTATCAGGACTAATATAATCCAGTTTAAGTTTTACTTGATCGATTTGTTCCTTCAACTCTAAGACGACTGCCTCGAATCTGGTTTGCGCAATTTCTGTCCTCTCTAGTTGGCCACGCAAACCCTTATTTTCGGCTTCAACTTGGGCAATAAATTTTGCATTTTCCTCCCCCTCCTGCTTCTGTTGGTTAATAAGTCTTGTTTTCTCATTCTGAAACTGTACAATTAGTCGCTGAATCTCTTGCTGTAATTTTAAAATGGAATCAGTACTCACTTCATCAATATCCTGTGCGGAATCTTCTCTGCCTTGTTCCCTTTCATCTAGAGGAGGAACCGAGGTATCAACTTTTATAACCCAACGGCCTTTGACTTTTTTGCCTAACAATTGGCCTGTGTTAAGCCTACGACGAACCGTCTGAGCACTAACATTAAAATATTCAGCGGCTTGTTGAATCGACATTTCAATTGGCATAGTAGAATACCGCCACCTAATTAAAAATATAATGAGTTGTCTTCTTTACCACTATTTCAATATTATATCATATTCTTAACTATTTTGAAAAGAGGGTGTTTTATCCTAAATTGAGAAATTTGGTTACATAAGTATTCGTCGCAAACATCAGACAAAATCCTCAATAATACAAAGAGGTACAATATGCAACTTAGAATGCTTCGTCTCAATCTAGCAAGTCTGCCAATTATTGAAATTCCTGACAATTATAAGCTACGAACCTATCAAGAAGGAGATGATGCACATTGGGCGGAGATAATCAACTCTTCGTTCGGTGGTAATCGTACTGTTAAAGACACATACAGCCAGATCATCGATTGTCCTCAATTTTCTCCTGATGGATTATTTTTCATCACGCAGGACGATCAACCCATCGGCACAGCCTGCGCATGGAAAAGGGATACAAATGAAACAGAAATTGGTTATCTTCACATGGTGGGTGTTAAGCCAGATCATTCCGGTCGCCGTCTCGGCAAATGGGTTTCCTTAGCTGTAATGCATTATTTTTGTGATCACAGTTTTAAGTGTGTTATCTTAGAAACGGATGATTTTCGAATACCAGCTGTAAAAACATACTTGAATCTCAGTTTTGTGCCGCTTTTTGTAGACACAGATCATTCAAAACGGTGGGATAACCTATTTAAGAAGTTAAAATTACCTGTATTGCCAGATCAGACCGACATGATTCGATCCGAGTTAGGTGACTCAATTCTAAAAAGAATCTATGCCTAACAACCCATTGCTCATCAAAGAGAAAAATCATAATCATATAGCCAAAGAGGGACTAATAATAACAACCCCTTGGAATACAAAACAATAAGGACCAACAACGTGACAGAGACAAACTTCACAAAAAAGAGGTTGATCTTGCATTATCGGCAACCGGCACAAATATGGACTGAAGCGATCCCTATTGGCAATGGTAGGTTGGGAGGAATGGTATTTGGCGAGGTAAAACATGAACGTATTCAACTCAACGAAGATAGTCTCTGGTCAGGTGGCCCACAAGACGCAGATAATCCTGAAGCGTTTTGTAACCTTGATAACGCACGCGATCTTTTATCGGCTGGCAAATTTACCGAAGCTCAGAATCTGGCATTTAAAACGATGGTTTGCCAGGGAGGTGGATCCGCTGATGAAACTTACGGTTCTTACCAAACACTCGGAGATATCCAGCTTGCTTTCGCCGGCCACACGTCTCCACCAACCGATTATTACCGAGACCTGAATCTAGAAACAGCAATTGCTAGTGTAAGGTATCATATCGGGAATGATCAGTTTAAACGTGAAATACTGTCCAGTTGGCCAGATCAAGTTCTAGTAGTACATCTAACCTGCAACAATCCAGGTAAAATCTCTTTTGATGTTCGATTGTCAAGAGGCACAGGGCAATGGAAGAGTAATTCCGGTACTATTGTCTCCTTACCAGACCAAAAGCAGGAAGAATTCATTGAAGCTACTGCCATTTCTGATCATTGTCTCATACTTAGCGGACAAGCTTGGAAAAACAGTGGAATGGCGTTTCAGGCCGGTCTACAGATCATAAACGAAGGTGGTAAAGTCAAACTTATAGATCAAGGACTTTCAGTCCAACAGGCAGACACTGTTACCTTGTTACTGGCGGCAGCAACCGATTACTGGGAAAAAGATCCACAAACACTTTGCACAACATATCTGGAACAAGCATCAAAAAAACGTTACTCTGAACTTCGCGAAGCCCATGTCAACGACTACCAGAAGTTCTTCCGCCGTGTCTCTATTGATCTTGGTTCCACCGAAATTGCCAATCTACCGACAGATGAAAGACTGAAAATTATTAAGGAGGGTCAGGACGATCCTCATCTGATGTCCTTGTATTTCCAGTTTGGTCGCTATCTCTTAATTTCCAGTTCTCGACCGGGGACACTTCCAGCTAATCTGCAAGGTATTTGGTGTGACGATTTTAAAGCCCCATGGAACAGCGATTACCACCACAATATCAATGACCAGATGAACTACTGGCCAGCAGAAGTTTGTAACTTGGCAGAATGTCATCAACCTTTTCTGAAGTTCATCGATTCGCTCCGTGAACCAGGCAGAAGGACGGCGCAAGTCCATTATGGTGCTTCAGGTTGGGTAGTACATACCATTTCAAATATATGGGGATTTACTTCTCCAGGCGAACATCCTTCCTGGGGGCAATTCACAGCTGCCGGGGCATGGCTCTGCCAGCATCTCTGGGAACACTATCATTTTAATGGTGACCGCGATTTCCTAGCTTGGGCATATCCTATTATTAAAGAGTCAGTCGAATTCTATCTTGATTTTCTGGTAGAGGAACCAGTACACGGTTGGTTAGTCACCAGTCCATCCAATTCGCCAGAAAACAGTTTTCGCACCAGTGATGGTCAAGTCGCTAACATCTGTATGGGACCATCGATGGATATGCAAATTCTCTGGGATCTATTCTCTCACTGCATTGAAGCTTGTCATATATTGAATAAGGATAATGAGTTCCGTTTAAAACTGGAAGATTATCGCGCTCGGCTAGCACCATTACAGATTGGAAAGCACGGTCAACTGCAGGAATGGCTGGAGGACTACGATGAACCGGAACCTGGGCACCGACATATGTCGCATCTGTTCGCCTTACATCCCGGCAAACAAATCTCACTCCGCGGCACCCCCGAACTAGCAAGAGCTGCCCGTGCCTCACTTGAAAGGCGTTTAGCAAACGACGGTGGTCATACAGGCTGGAGCCGAGCTTGGATCATTAACTTCTGGGCACGTCTTGAGGATGGTAATAAAGCGCACGAGAACATTCAGGCATTATTGGCAAACTCTACCTTGACCAATTTGTTTGACGATCACCCTCCATTCCAAATTGACGGAAATTTCGGTGGTACGGCAGGTATAGCTGAAATGCTTTTACAAAGTCATGCGGGAGAACTCAGCCTGCTACCCGCGCTGCCATCAGCTTGGCCGACCGGTCATGTTACAGGTTTAAAAGCCCGTGGTGGGTTTGAAGTAAACATCAACTGGACAAATGGTCAGCTCTCCCAAGCCATGATTCACTCCTGCTTGGGAAACCCATGTATAATCCGAACGAGATTACCTGTGCAACAAGTGGATGTCAGTGGCAATCGCGTTGAGACAAAAGTCGTTGAACCGCTGCTCATAGAATTCGATACCATTGCGGGCGAAACGTACCACTTGAACGCGGGCTAGTAATCTACCTGATCTATGTCATAAACACGACACAACCTGAAACATAAAGTCTGGAATTGCTTCGCTCACATCCATCTGGACACATGTATGTATAATAGTATAAAGGTTAAGGGCAACGATTTTGCTTCATTAAACGAAGAACACGTCAAACCAAAATTACCAGAAGCAGGCAGACAATCAATTGAATCTTTTACTATGAACAAACCTACAGTTATAAAGAATTCATGTATGATAATACTTGTCGTTTGACTAAATAGAAAATAATTTTTCAGGTAAGACGAGAGGCAACTAATGAAAAAAAACGATAAAAAAATAATATTTGGCTGGTGCATGTATGATTGGGCAAATTCTGCTTTTGCCACAAGTATTACCACGGCAATCCTTCCTGCTTATTTTGCCGCTTTGTTCATCGCCAGCCACGGATCAGCTGGATGGCGGGGATGGTCAGGAGAATCTCTATGGGCATTTGGCGTAAGCTTTGCCACCGCAATCGTCGCCTTATCAAGTCCCCCATTAGGTATAATAGCCGACCACCTATCATTAAAGATGAAGTTCCTCAAAATATATGCCTTCGCCGGATCTCTTTGTACCATTTTCCTATTTGCTGCAGTTTGGCTCCCAGGATACGACTGGATGTGGTTACTTGGTCTCTACATGCTTGCCAATATCGGATTCGCAGGTGGAAATGTCTTTTATAACTCGCTTCTACCATCGATTGTTGACGAAGATCAATACGATAACGTAAGCAGCAAAGGGTTTGCTTACGGCTACGTTGGTGGTGGGTTATTGTTGCTCATTCATCTCATTGTTATTACCATATCTGGGAACAATCCGTTAGTGATTCGTCTCTCACTAGCTTCGGTAGGTATCTGGTGGTTTGGTTGGGGATTATTGACCTTCACCATGGTTCCTGAACCCAATCCCATCAATACTGCTAGTAACCCCAGTGCAGGATCAACTATTAAGATGGCCTTCGGTGAACTTTGGCAAACGGCACAGGATATTCAGAAATTCAAAGTGCTTTTTACCTACCTTTTAGCTTTCCTTTTATTTAACGATGGAATTCAAACCGTACTCTCCGTAGCTGGGGTTTATGCAGCTATAACATTGGGGGTTTCCCTGACTTTTCAGATGGGAACGATACTCATATTACAGTTCGTGGGCGCGCCAAGCGCAATCATGTTCAGTAAAATCGCTGAAAAAATTGGAACCAAGCCAACATTATTCATTACTTTGTTTATCTGGATGTTGGTCGTCCTGCTTGCCATTGGCATGTCGGCACTGCCCCCCGTCGATCCGGCTGAACACGATTACCGATTAGAGTGGAGAGAAACAGGCTACATTGCCATTAAAGTTCCGAATCTTAAAAATGAAGGAGCAGACGCAGATTGGCAAGTTAAAGTCGGAAAATGGAATACAGATGATATCTTGACAATCAGTCAAGCTCAACTGTTGAGGGAGTCCACCACACAATCACGATTTTCTATCCACATTACGAACGGTGAACTTGCAGGGTCAACCATAGGGAATGATCACCCCAGCCAAATCGGAGATGGGCTGATTGACTTTATTCCATCCACTTTACGTACCTATGTTTGGCAACCACTGCGACTTTCCTCTGGCTTACAGTTTCTATTACTCGGTATATTTGTGGGCTTCGCGATGGGTGGCAGTCAAGCACTTGCCCGAAGCCTATTTGCCACCATTATGCCTGAAACTCGTAGTGGGGAGTTTTTCGGGTTCTTTGGATTTATTGGCAAGGCCGCATCCGTCATCGGACCGCTTTTGTTCGGTATTACGGCACGGATATTTGATCGGCGAGTTGGCATCTTAGCCATCCTAGCAATTATTCTAGTAGGCACTCTGATCCTAAAATTTGTAGATGTTAACGAGGGGCGCCGAGTTGCCTTGGAAGAAGATGAACAACGTCGTAAGGAAAGATAGAGACGTAAGTCAACGCACATGATTCCCTCTGTTTTATAACCATCACTTATGCAAAATTCACGTCCATTTCATTTTAAGTATGGCGAGTTTTTTATCGCCATTATTATCTTAATTTCCATTTTTTTTATTGCTGCATACCACGGTAAAGATGGCTGGGGAGAACAATCAACCAGAGGAATTGGCAAACCATCTCGATGGTGTGAAATGACTCGACCGGGGTTAATCCGAGAACCTATCAATACCTTCTCCAATCTTGGTTTTATTGTCGTTGGACTGCTGATCCTGATTCAGATCGGCAGGGATGAAAATCGGACAAGTCAGCCAGAAAATAATCCAATTATCGGGCGCGACTTATATGCACAGTTTTATGGTATTGCCGTTATCTTCCTTGGTCCCGGCAGCATGGCTATGCATGCAACCCACACCGACTGGGGAGGCTGGATAGATCGTGTCAGCATGGTATGCTATATCACATTTCCAGTTTGCTACAACTTAGCCAGAGCGTTTAAATGGTCAAAGAAAACATTTTCAATTGTATATCTGACCACTAATATAGCAATCGCTACTAACATGGCCATGACAACTTTCCTCGATCTTGGGTTCCGCCACGACTTTTTTGGAACCTTTATCGGATTCTGGATTGTGACTGAACTGGCAATCTGCTTCCCCAATTCACCTCGATTTTACATGCTAATTCCCGCCTTGCTTGACATTTCATTAAGAGGGCCAAGTTACACTCTTATTTTATGGGTTTGCCTAGCGGCCATTCCCATCTCCTGGAACAACCGAGACATCAAGAGAAGATATCTGCCTTGGTTTTGGGTTGGCAATACGCTTTTTGTTGTAGCCTTCATTATATGGCATATCGGAGATCGAAGGCATGCGTGGTGCAATCCTACAATCCTAGTACAAGCACACGCCGCATGGCATATCCTGACGGCTTTTTCAGCCGGCGCTTTTTATTTGTATTTCCGCACCGAAAATACAGCTTAGTTGTTTCATTTCTACAAACCCAAAGGATTATATAGTATGGGGCCGATTGTCAAAGAATTCTAACCACTACGAACCGATTGAATGAAACTTATCAGGAAATCTATAGGCTGGTTGATGAACAAACCGTTTCATCCCGATCTCCAATCGCACCTGAGCAGACGGTCCTAGATCCACCTGAAACACTTGCCCGTCAATATCTGCCTGATTCCCTCCCTGAGATCTGACCCAAGTAAACTCATGTTCCCTGAACATACCGGACTGAACCAATACTGAATGACACTCCACCGGATCGGTATTGACCAACGTCAGATTGATGCTGTCCAGTGTAATCTTATCGACTAGAGCCGCCACATGCTCAGGCAAACCTGGGCGATGTCGATGGGGATCAAAGTAGCTGACCCGAGTATGAAGCAGCCCACCGTTGTAAACAGCTGCAGGTGTTCCCATAGTCATTTGAATCAACCCTTCAGGCACGACTGGAATCAAACTATGGTAATAGTTACAAATCACGTCGTTGGGGTCCGCCTCGTCCTTCTCGATTCGCTCTAAAGCTTGGTAAACACCATCGAACGTCTCTTGCAGGATGGTTTCTGGAAAGTCTGGGTTTCCTCCTTCGGTAAAGGCGAACCAGGCGTTTGGGGGACAGATACCTGCTTTGAAAGCTGGCCAGTTTGCCCGCAACTGATTAAATCCATCACGCGTTGGAAAAATCTTGTTCAACTGTGCGAGATCCTCTTCGCTCTGGCTGATATAGTATTGGTGAATACAGTGATGCAAGATATAATGGTGTGGGTCAAGCCTCTGGTAGTCAAACCAACCCTGATCACCGTGCCGGTTTGGGAGTTCAAGTTGCCCGTTCACCTGTCGGCGCAAAGACCAGATTAAATCAACTTGGGAACGATGCAAATCCAACCATGAGGAATCACCGGTGAGCAAGACGGCATTGCATCCAGCCACTAACGCAGGCTCTAGGATGTTCTTGGCACCGTGCGGCCAACGCCAGCCATAGTATCCGCCCCACCATTTGCCGTTCATTAGCTCGCCAATTTTGCCAGTCGGACCGATGTTGTCTGGCATAATGCCATTGTTCTGGTTCCTGCGGTCTGACCAAGCCTGCAAATAGTCCAGCACCCACTGCTTATATCTATCCTCACCAGTGTAGAGATAGGCGTGGGTAACTAAGGTGGTAGCGCTCAAATTTAAGGGCACATCACCTTGAACCATACGTTCGTTGATTTGTTTTAACACCTTAGCAAATGTCTCATCGTTGTTCCAGTCCACTTTGACAAATGGATCGGTGGTGTTCAATCCGGGCAGATCTTCATACGGAACTAAATATTCAGCTAAAACTGGGCGGTGGTTGGTCCAGTCCTCAGCAGTCAGTTTTGTTGCTGGTCCCTTACTGCCATTGATTGGGGAACGAATCATCTTTCGTTCAGCGTCCCAGTTGGGAGCCAGCGGATCTTCTCCGATATACATAGCAGCGAAATTAAGTGCCCGCTTCCAGTTAATATAGTGGTAGGGATCAGCCAATCCTAAATAAAAGAGGTAGGTATAGCTTTCACTGTGATGGAACCAGTCAAAATAACCAACAAACTCTCGGTCTATAGTACCGTAGCTGGTGAACTGCCAAGTTATAGCATCCCACTCCTTCTGTGCCAACTGATGGACATGGTCACCACCTCCCAAAAGATAAAAGAGGGGATAAGGAAGAAAAATCTCGTATCCGTTATCAGTGCCATCCATACCCGTCCAAGATTCACGCCACTTCAGAGTTCCGTCCGAACGTGTATAGCGATCAGCAAATAGTGTCGCTGTCCGGTTCATCAATGAGATCAACTCGCGTTGCCACGTGGCCCATCTGGGTGGAACCTTACGCTCCTGAGCCATGATCGTTTTTATCCCTGTTCGTTCTGTCGAAGTCATGTCTTCAACTCTCCCCCTTTCAAACAATATGTTCAATGGGATCTAAGAACATGGTACGGCTTGAGCCGCCATGATTCTTGCCACCACCACAATTTTGAATTGACCGGTAAAATTCTTCAATTATTTTCTCAATTTCAGCCGGAGAAAATAATTAAGGGATTACCAAGTAACCGTAGGTATCAAAAAAAATTAGCTGCCCCTGAGTCAGTGTTATTTGTATCATTTCCTTAGGAAATAGTTGTTTGTCTCTGAACCTTGGCACATATGCTTTCATACCACCAGCGTTGTCAACAATTATAATTTTGGAATTGATGTTATTATTTGTATTTACGATTCTCAATCTTTAGATTGTTGAGGTTATAATTTAGCAAACCGTCATTACGATTTCAACTCTCACGGTTTTTTGTGTCCTGATGACAGAAAGCAAGTACAAGTAAAGGTGGCGGCTTGTAGATACAGAATGTGATTGAGAGTAGATGGAAAACTCATATAGATTTTGGTATGATCGGATCCTGAGAAAAGTTTCTATTGCCTTTCAACTTGAGATGCACAGGAATGTTCAAAACCACAAAAATTGGCGTAGTAGATTCACTGAAAATATCTTTGATAGCTTTGCTTTTCCTCTGCTTAGAGCACACACAATCTATTGATGTAAAAGAAGGAAATAAATCCATGAAAGAAATAACATGGATACTAGAAGAGCATTTGGGTGAAGATTGGAATTCAGAACGAATTTCATACCATTGCGAACTGCCAGCAGAACTTGTGAATTTACCACTTGCCGTCCGCCAAGATGATGGCATAGTGCTAGCTGCCCAGTTCGTGCCAGAACAACCAAAGAGCCATAAAGGATACGTCCACTTCGTCGTCAACCTCCCTGCTTACGTACGCCGATACTGGACGCTTATACGTGTGCCTGAAGACTCCAAAGCTGACATCTTTGTGAACTTCATCGATGATTCTATAGCCGAACTAGGCACGAGTGGTCTTGCAGTCAGGGTCCCAATAGGCCAGTGGGAAGACTCAACAGGCAGGAAACCAGAGGAAGTTCCCACGCCTATTATGGCGTTTAAGTCGGTGGGGCCAGAATGGGTATGGAACAGCGCAGATACACTCCCCATATCAAGTGACGGCCTTCAAAGGCAGAATTACGCAACGTGGCCCAGTTTTTGTTAACGGCCAAACTGACATATACTTTTGGAGACCAAGGCAGCTACATGGTGGAATTGGAGACCTTGGCAGGTCAGGAAGTCGTGTTGGTCACAGACTCCATGGATTTAAACGAGCAGGCTACGTTTCTTGTTAGCGTAACTCCGGAAGGAACTCCCGCCGGGAACTATACTAAGAAGGTTTTTGGACAGAAAATGCGGGAGAAAGGCAGTTTCTGGACTTTGTCTTTGCATGGTGAGAGATGGATGCCTAATCGAGTTGCCTGGAACCCGATGCAGCAAGTCTGGGAAAGAACCTCTGTGCCTAACGAACCTAGGCGTACTTTCCCTATAATACCTGACGAACCTCTGATTACTCTCTATCCATCCCACTGCGGTGAATGGTGGCTGAATGCTTCCCATTGGGCTGGAGTATACCATCATAGCAACATAGGCCTGTTTGTTGGTGTTCTTGCTTTTCGTCCGGGGAACTGGCTGCGACCACAGGAAAACGTGCCAGTTTTGGAAAGCGATTCGGAAGGAAAGCCGTATTGCGTTTTCCCCATCAATGGCGGTGCGCGACGCTGGGCGCTCTACGTGGAGCAGGCTGGGAATGTCGTGCCGTTGCCAGCGGATCCTGACCAAGAACAATTGGGGAAACGATACGTTCGGCCTCCTCAGATTGCCCAACAATAAGTATGGTGTGGTGTCACTAAACGATGTTAAGGATTGGATTCTTAATTGGGAACAGGGAAACCTCTCGTTTCCACATATCTATAAGAGCACAGAAAAATTGGACGAAGTTCGCGAATGTCTTGCTGAACTCGAGGTAGTCAGCGAGAACACCAAATGGCTTCTGAAACGTTGGAACGACTACCGCGCCAGCAACGATCCGAATTTCCCCTTTTACCACGAGTTCAAAACCTACCCGCGTGGTCTGGATAATATCTATCTTGTTACAGGTGATGAATCCTACCTGCAGGATCTCCTCATCTTGGTCCAACACAAATTGGATCATCACATTCATCAAACGCTCAAAGGCTTTGGAACCAGCGATGACAGGGGATATACCCTAACGGTCGGGGCAATCCCAATGATCCTGAGAGAAGTTGACTGCGTGCTTGGTGGGCGTGCCATTTCACAGAAGGAAAACAAAAAATACTGTCTCAACTTGCATTTTTGGGGTATCTGTATTCCCATGATGCCTTCTGGCCGGTGGAACGCGGCTATAATATGGGAAACACGAACATGACACTAGGTGTGTACACGACGCTGGGAAAGATTGGCTGCTTGCTGAAAACCCATCCAATGGCTGAAGAATGGGCAAAGAGCGCCATCAAAGGAATTAATGTGTCTTTGGAAAGCAACCATCATCTGCCAGATACCACACAGGACGAATGGTATGGCCATCTGACCCTTGACATGATCACGCAAGCAGGGGTGTTCTTGAAAACCGCAGGATTCCATAATGTCTTTGACGATCTACGATACAAATATGGCCTAGATTTCTATGGACAACTTCTGACTCCTACCGATCCACATTGCAATGCCGGATATATTGCGCCTTTCGGGCAATGGGCAAGCAACTTGGAACCGTTCGGCCGTATGGAGGATTGCTGCATACATGATGAAGGAGAGCCATCCCAATTTTTCAGAACGAATGCAGTATTACTGGAAACGTGCGGGAATGCCTGTGGGTATGAAGATTAGTGATCGCTCCGACTACGGCTGGATGAGCCTCGGCTGGATCAATCCCCATCTGCCCACCTCAAGACCTGAATTCCTCTCCAGTTCCTATTTCAAACAATGGGGGGCTGTCATGCGTAGTGGTGTTGGAACAGATAGAGAAACCTTTATGGCTATGCAACTCGGCAAGCCAGGATGGTACAATGCTGAAGGTGGTTTTCATCTCCACACTAAGGGGAAACCACTTTGTCTTGTTTTTGGCATCCGCTCTTGGGATGTAGGGCAACATAATGGCTTTCCTAATGCAACCATGCAACGGTGGATGGCAAATCGACCCACCTTCGATGAGTCTAAACGAATGGCCTAGTAACACTGGCCACATGCGGGAATGGGTAAGTCTTGCTGATGCCGACCTAATTGCTGGTGAATGGACCTCCAATCCGCTAGCCCGTTTCCCCAAACTGTTGCCTGTTGAAGGCGCAGGAAGATTGGTGCTCTCTAGCCCTCGCAAGTTTAAGGAAGGTACTACAAACCAGAAATCAGAGACGTAGACCCCATCACGTGGCAACGTCGAATGCTATTTGTCAAAGACCAAAACCCTGAGAAACCGAATTACTTCCTTTTCCAAGACAACATTGACACAGAACTTCCTTCAGACTGGAATATCTGGTGTCTGGCGGAGTCTATGGAGTTGGGCAATAACACCATAGAGGCACACTTCAAAGGAAAGTATGACGTTAATCTAGATGTCTATTCCCTAATACCTGACAAGAATATTGTAACAGGGGCATACGGACCTACTGAGAGCGTTTACGGCTTCTATCGGCAAAAGCTCTATCAGTTACAACAAAATTCTGGAGGTAACTATATGGTACTTCTCTATCCTCGGCTTAGAAATGAGAAACAACCTGAGGTTAAAGCCTGGGGAATATCAGGAACATGTATTCGAACTAATACCTGGACACATTATGTGGTGCTGTCAAATCAACCAGTAAACGTTCAGGAGGCAGACGCAACGTTCCAGGGGAAAGTCGGTGTATTACGCAGGGATGGGCATACGAGATCAATAACGTTGCTCTCCACAGACGGCGGGAAAGCCCACAGCTCGATGGCCTAGTGCTTGAGAACGATTCAGGAGGACCAACTTCAGTGCGAGTAAACATCAAGACGAGAAATGTAACTGGTTCCGGAAACGGCGAGGCTCGCTACACGCGTCTGATGTTGCCAAACAAACAACGTCCAATAGATCTAACCATAAATGGGCAGGAGGTTGATTTCCCCTTCACAAATGGCTTTGTTGAGTTTATGGTACTAACTGGTCAGCATAACTTCAAACTGGCCTTCTAATATCAAAGGAAAGGTAAAGGCACTAAACAACGTTTATAGAGGTGCTTCGATGAAGAAGAACATAACTTCCAGAAAAAGTGTTTTGACAAAGAAACTAACTACACTTTAATTCGAAGTGAAAGATAGAAACAGGCGAGGAAAACTAATCTGTGATTTTCTCCTGCATAATTAATTGTTCGCGTGCGTGCTCTGCGTGGTCGCTTTCCTCTATCAATGCTTCTTCTGCGGTATCCAGATTTAAATCAATCGTGGCCTTCAAAAATGAACCTACTAGAAAAATCACCCCAGAAACAAACCAGACTAACCCAATGACAACTACAATGATCTTCGCATAACCTTGTACGGACGAATCAGCTTCCAACCACTCCCACAGTGGTCCCAGTTCTTGTCCCGGTCCCGGATGGGCTTGCCAGACCCAAACGAAAGGAATTGCAAGAACAACCGCCCAAATAAGACATCTCACCCACAGCACCAATCCTCTTAAAATTTCTTTTCCCATTCTACCGCTTATCCCTCTACTCTACATTTTTAGTCAAAATCAAAAACAACCTTAACTGCTTCATCCTGCCGATAAGAAAACAGGTCAAATCCACGCTGGACTTCAGAAAACGGCAGATGGTGTGTAATAATTGGTGCGACATTGATTCGCCCTTGAACAATGAAATCCATTGCTAAAGGATAATCCTTTAGCTCTTCCGGTCCTACAGTGCTTATTAGATGGATGTTTCGTCTAAAAAAATCTCCATATCTGAAATTGTAGTTATTATCGTCCGGCACGCCAAAGGCAAGGATTGTACCACCTCGCTTTACAAGATCCAAGCAATCATTAATTGTTTCTGTTTGATGACCCACCATCTCTACAACCAGATCTGCCATTTTGCCATTGGTAATCTCTTTGACAATTTCAACGGGATTTTCCGTTTTAGAATTAACTACATAGGTTGCTCGCATTTGCTTGGAAATTGACAATCGGTAATCCAGTTGATCAATTGCAATTACGGTACTCACACCCAGATTGCTCAGCATGTGCGAAAATAATAATCCCATAGGACCTTGACCGACAATAACTGTGTCCTGATGTAACAGATTGCCAAGTTTTCTACAGGCCCATATTACTGTGCCAAGTGGTTGTGACATCAAGATATGATCTGTTTCATAACTATACACCGACTTATCTGGAAGCGGGATTGTCACACTTTCATTAGAGACAAAATACTCTGAAAGACCAAATTTACGAGGAATTGAAAGTACCATATCACCTGTATCAAAATGGTTAGAACTGCTATCCGCGATTGTTCCGACACATTCGTGGATAGATAGTCCCAGTGATAACGGGTAGGACTCCTCAGGATGCTTCAGGTCAAAGTGGGGCATATCACTTCCACAAATGGCACTTTGATATGATTTAATGAGAACTGTCCCTTGTGGATCAGATGATATATCAGGAGTATCTACATCAACAATATCAAATTTGCGATGACCAACAATTTGAGCGGCTTTCAATCGCAACTCTCCTCAGGAAAGTATGAACAACCTGCAGATTCTATCATTGGGCTAATTACTATGTCAATCAGAAAAGAGCCTGGTACTGATGGTCAACTTTATGACAATCAATCTGGGTTCAAGACCCAACTCCGACTAAAACGGCAGTTGGAGCTTTCGTTATCTAGCGAGATCAACGATTGGTGGAAGTTCAGGATAGTTCCCACGTGCCGTTTGCAATGCGATTAAACCTTCAATAATCATCCATATTTGCAAAGCCTGAATACTTATTCCAACCCCCAGTAACAGATAATTCCCGGTAAAATACCAACCCGTGTCCGGAGCGAACATATTCCACATCATTGCCCATGCCGGCATGATGATCATTAATATCATCGGCACCACTGCAAACCAAATTGGCTTGTTTCGACGAATTAAATAAAAAACGATGACCATAAAGGCAAGGCCGGCCAGAAGTTGGTTTGTTGCACCAAAAAGAGGCCAGAGAATTAAACCACCACTACCAAGCCCTTTCGGACCAGGAAGAAGAGCCACAATGCCTCCCAAGATTAAAGCAACTGCTGTTGCAATATAGCGGTTACCTAATAGCTGAACTTGCAGTGACAACCCAATTTCTTGGATGACATATCGCTGAAGCCGAGTTGCCGAATCAAGCGTAGTAGCGGCAAAACTAGCTACTAAAACTGCCATAATTACGATACTCATTTTAAGCGGAATTCCCACACTAGTTAAGAAATTCCCCCCACCGTCAATGAAAGCACCCACTTTCTGTCCCAGTCCGTGATTAGCCCAGCCACCCACTTTTCTGATTGTACCATCAGGGTTTTCGATCATCTCAATTCGGGATGAATAACGCATCATCCAAGCTTCACGACCTCTTATATGCTGGCCAGTTTCCCGACTAACAGTTTCCTGATAGAAATAAGATCCTTCGTCCGTGTTAATCCGGGTAAAAAGCCCCATACCGATTCCGGCACAGCAGGACAAAATCACAATTGTTGCCAACCCACCTTCAAGCAACATCGCACCATAGCCAATATACTGAGCGTCCCCTTCGGACTGAACCTGCTTACTTGAAGTTCCCGAACTAACTAAACAATGAAAACCACTAATTGCCCCACAGGCAATAGTGATAAAAAGAAACGGCATGATAGGTGGAGCATCAGGTGGTATATCGCTGGCAATGGCTGGTGTGGATCCGATAAGATCAGCATGACCGGTGATCCCGGCAAATGCCAATCCTACAACAAGTAATAGCAGTGCGACAATCAATTCATGGCTATTAATGTAGTCACGAGGTTGCAGCAAAATCCAAACTGGCAACACCGATGCGATAAAACAGTAAACAAACAAAACCAAAGTCCAGACAACAACCACGCTCGCCAAAGTATCACCAAATAAGGGGATCTTAAACCATGCTCCAAGATCAATCTGAAAGTGATAGGCACCTACATACATGGCAGCATACATCACACCAAGTGCGATCAGTGATGGTATCAAGAGACTTTTTCCAGCACGATGGATCCAGAAGCCGATGGCAATGGCCAACGGGATTTCGATTAAAACGGATAATACTGATTCAGGATAAAGAGCAAAAATAACAGCAATCACCAAGCCGAAAATTGCTAACACCACAGTTAGCGACAACAGCAAAATCAATAGAAATAACATTTTTGCGCGGGGGGTGATCATTCGACCAGCCACCTCACCAAGCGTCTGACCACGATTTCTCAATGAAACTACTAAGGCACCAAAATCATGAACCGCGCCAATAAAGATTGATCCCAGAACGACCCAAAGCAACGCTGGCAACCATCCCCAAAACACGGCAATTGCCGGTCCAACAATCGGTCCAGTACCAGCAATACTGGTGAAATGGTGACCGAAAACAACCCCTCTCTTAGTTGGCACATAATCGATACCATCCTGCAACTCTCGACTCGGAGGGACAGCTTGATCCTCAAGCCCAAAAATCTTGTTAGCGATCCATCGACCATAGGTATAATAAGCAACAATAAAACCAGCAAAGCTCAGTACAGCTACTATCAGCGTATCCATAAACTAACCTTGTTTAACACAGTTGAGATCTTTGCGTATTAGAAAACGGTACCTTAGTAAGGCCTAAACCACCAAACACTACATATGTAAAAGCTTAAATAACTTCAGGCTTTCAAGTGTGATACATGTTTACCCTGAGACGCGACAAAGCTTTGACTGTTTTCACCAATGTAGTGACAGATGAAACTCCGCCTCCATCGGTCTGTGGTAGCATTCCGGTAAGAACCATGGATCATCTTGCCATCGAAAAACAGCACATCCCCCGGCTCCATATCCAAACCAACTTGTTCGGCATCTTGAGGTATAACTGATTGAACATTGGTAAAAGAGACGGATGTATCGGCTGGTTCCACCTCAAGCAATCCATACTGATGTGACTTTGGGATGACAATCATTTGACCAACAGATTGATCAGATTCATCTAGCGCGACCCAAACACCTATCAGGGGATCAATCGTAATATATTGCTGGTCTTGGTGAAGTGCTTGGCCACGACCTCCCGGAGGTTTAAAGTAGAGCATCGTCTGACAAAGAACCGGTTTATCATCTATTAGCTCTCCAGCTATATGAATGAGGTCTGATGCAGTTGCCCAATATTGTGTTGATTGATCCCAATCGTGCATATTGATCATGCGTGGAAACTCGTGATTGGGATCGTTAGGAACATCCATTGTTCCGCCAGTATCGCCAGGTTTCGGTCCCTCAGCCCGCATTTTCATATAGTGTTCAATCATACCAACAGCCAATGATTCAAACACACCACAAATAACAACGAAACCAAATGCATTGTATTGATTAATCTGTTGTTCTGTCAATCGCACAGTGTTATTGTTCTTAAAGAATTTTTTTCAGAGAGTCCATCAAACCGTCGGGAGGCTCAAATGGCAGTTGAATTGGTTCATGCCTCAACGCACTAGCGTAAATCCCCATGAGCAGGTTAAATTCCGCTAAAGATTGAGCCAGATGGGTTGGATGAACCTGATCCTCATCATCAAGCCATGCGAACACCGCTTCGGTAAGTCCTGCCTGCCCTAGAAGATCCTGTTCACCATAACTGTGCAATCCACTTTCATATCCGCCCTCCGGGGTACTGCGTTCCCAACCTGCCATCTGCCAATGCGTAAAACCGCGCGTACCGAAGACAGCAACGCGTTTATGATAAAAAACAGAATCACTATCGTTGATTTTTGCTGCTCCTTCGGTACCAAACGCAACTGAGGCTCGAACCCCATTTTCGTACATGACAGAGGCTGCAGCATTCCCCGGAGAAGGCTGTGCCCCCCCTAGGTGATCACCGCCTGACACTTGCCCGAAGACCTTTACAGGTTGCGAATTATCAATATAGGAAGAAACTAGCTGCAGTACGTGAGGACCTTGATCTAACGGTGTTGATCTAGCACTGGCATCGATGAACTTGATATCTCCAATTTGTCCATTATTAACATTACGCTTAAGTTCCAAATTACGCGGATGAAAATTAAGTTGCGTATTAACTACAAACTTTGTCTGGGTATTTTGACAGAGATCCATTAAATTACGCCAATCTTCCGATTGAACAGCAATCGGTTTTTCAACGATTGCTGCGGGCACCTCATGTTCTGAGGCAATGCTCATCAAGGAGTGACGGATTGGTTCGCCAGTTGAACGTAATATTGGAGCGGTGACAATATGCAACAAATCCGGACATTCCCGATCCAGCATCTGGTGGATGTCAGTATACCGATTCTCAATCTTGAAATCATCTCCAAAAGAATTAAGCAATTCTTCATTCATGTCGCAGATAGCAACAATTTCACCACCTTTAACATGTTGGTAAGCCTGCGCGTGACCTCGCGCGCGCCCGCCACATCCTAAAAAAGCACATTTGTACATATTTTCAACCTCTTACGAAATTAAGTTATGAGCAATAAAAAAACACCTTAAAACAGAGACACGATATAATCCAATGTAGCTGATGGCAAATAACAAAATATAAGGCACTAAGACAACCCTACCTAACACCAAGCAACAGTTCGACTGTCAACTGATCGAGTTTTTCGTAGGAGTGGCCTTTCTCTGCTATCTTGTCAGGTTGAAAATCGATTGCTTGAAGAGCCTCGACATTTCCGCTGCTGTAGGTTGTAACAATCTGTTCTAGCGACTCGTCCCGTCGCTGAACTTCTGACAGCAAACCTTGAATTTCCGCGTCTTCGTTGAACTGTCGCGCCTTTTCCTTCAGGATCAAATAAGTTCGCATACAGCCGGAAGCGAAGTCCCATACACCTTGTTCATCCTCAGTCCGATACGCATGTGCATCGAAGTGACGCATACCTGACCATTCTACATCCTCCAAAAATTTGACCAGAAAGAACGCAGCCTTGATATTCTCTGATCCGAAACGAAGATCTTGATCGAAACGCCCCATCTTCTGATCGTTGAGATCAATATGAAACAATTTTCCCGCCTCGTAAGCTTGTATCACACCATGCAAAAAATTAAGGCCAGCCATCGTTTCATGTGCAAATTCCGGATTCACACCAACCATTTCGGGACGATCCAATGTCTCAACGAAATGCAGCATATGGCCTGTAGTCGGCATATAAATATCCGCCCGCGGCTCATTCGGTTTGGCTTCCAAGGCAAATCTCAGATCATATCCCTGATCCACTACATATTCTGCCAAGAAATTAATCGACTCTCGAAACCATTTGACAGTATCAGGACCATTCTTGGACGCATCGACTTCAGTCCCTTCGCGACCACCCCAGAACACGTAAATCTTGGCTCCCAAATCGACACCCAAATCGATAGATCTGACTGTCTTTTGCAGGGCAAATGCTCGGACTTTCGGATTATTGGAAGTAAACGCACCATCCCTAAAAACTGGATGAAAAAATAGATTCGTCGTAGCCATTGGCACTTTCATGTTGCAATCTTCGAGTACCTGCTTGAATTCCTTGACAATCTGGTCTTGCTTACTAGCCGATGCGCCAAATGGCACCAGATCATTATCGTGAAGGTTTACTCCACACGCACCAAGTTGGCTGAGTTTCTGAACCGAATAAGTAGGTTCCATTATTGGACGGACTAGATCTCCAAATGGATCTCGCCCAGGATTTCCAACTGTCCATAGACCAAAGGTAAATTGATCCTCAGGTGTAGGCTGAAAAAGATTAGACATAATTTTCTCCCAAAAAATCACGGTTAAAAAGCCGATGCTTCTTAGCACAAACTCTCTTGGTTACACAACAGAAACAGATTAGCTCAAACTTATAGAATGTTACGGCTGATTCCCTTAACGATGTGTTCGATTACTGCGATGAACCGTGCTATCTCCAAAAAGCGATTCAATGTCTTTGATAGCTGTCTCACTATCGTTGATTTTATACCTACCACCACACTGAACAATAACTTCTCCAAATTTTGAACTGGTAAGCCGCAAAATCAAATCATGCTCTCCCCGATATTTGGCACACAATTTTTTCAGTTGCTCTATTGGTTCAGAGGTAGTAACTTTAGGAATAACAATTTCAACTGAGGAAGTCTTTGATTCAACCAAATCTTCGATGGCCACAACTTCGTTCACTTGGATCTGACGGATGTCGATTTCGTTCCCATCGTCATCTGTCTTCTTACTCCGCATATCCACGCTTATATCTCCACGAACCCATATGACCTTGTTTTTCTCAATAAGGCTCCTTGATACCTCATAAGTCTCAGGAAATATAACCATGGGTATGGCTCCTTCAAGATCCTCAAGGGTGACGATAGCCATTCGATCTCCGCTTTTCTTTGTTGTTACAACTCGAACTTCAGAAATCATTCCTATGGCGTAAACTTCAGTGTCATAACGATGCTCATAAAGCGATTCAGATGTTACAGTAGCATAGAATTTCAGTAAATCTTCGTATTGTTCAAGCGGGTGCCCGGACAGATAAAATCCAAGCATCTCTTTTTCGTTATCAAGTTTTTCATCATAGTTCATTTCTTCTGATTCCTCAAGTTCAAATTGGATTTGAGAATCAGCATCATCATCACCACTAAACAGCGACATCTGCCCCTTGGCAATGTCACTTTGCGTACTTTGCGCTGCTTTTAAAGCCTGATCAAGACTTGCAAGATATTGAGCCCGATGTCCATCACCAAGTGTATCGAACGCACCTGCCATAACTAGGCTTTCAATCGCACGTTTATTGATTGCGCTACTATCAACACGTTGGCAAAAATCCTGAAGTGAGGTGAAGGGACCATCTTTCATTCGGACATCGACAATCGCCTGAATCGCGCCTTGACTCACATTTTTCACTGCAGCTAGACCGAAACGAATATCACGATCAACTACTGTAAAGGTAGTTTCGCTGCTGTTGACATCTGGAGGAAGCACTTGGATCTCTGTTCCAAAGAAATCGGCAAGTTTCTTACATTCGATCATATATTTCATTATTTTTTCGCTATATGCCGATTCTCCTGTCATCATTGATGACATGAACTCCCGCGGGTAGTGTGTTTTAAGATATGCCATCTGATATGACAAAATCGCATATGCTGTTGTATGTGATTTGTTAAAAGCATATCTCCCAAAAGGTTGAAGATACTCAAAAACTTCAATTGCCTTGTTGCTCGAAATGTTATTTTTCATACAACCATCGATAAATTTTTCTGTCTGTTCTCTGAGGAGATCCGCTTTCTTCTTGCCCATAGCGTAACGCAGGACATCCGCCTCACCCAGGCTAAACCCTGCCATGGCCTGAGCTATTTGCATCACCTGTTCCTGATAGATACATACACCATACGTTTCTCGAAGAACTTCTTCCAAAACTGGATGCAGATAAGAAACCTTCTCAAGCCCAAGTTTCCGTCGAATAAAACTATCCATCATCCCACTATCAAGTGGTCCGGGTCTATAAAGCGCAGGAATTGGGATAAAATCCTCGAACTTATCCGGTTTGATCTGCATAATGACGCGTTTCATACCCGGAGAAGTTTCCAACTGAAACAACCCCGCCACAAGACCTTTGCCGATGAGCTTGTAAGTCTCGTCATCATCAAATGGAATGTCTTCAAGTTTGAGATTAAGGCCATGTTTCCTATTGACTCTCTCCAGGCAATTATGGACCTCAGATAATGTTCTTAATCCCAAAAAATCGAATTTTACCATTCCAACTTCAGCTAAGGTCTGCAACTCAAACTGGGTAGCAATTCGATCGTTTTTATCCTTAAAAAGCGGGACGTAATCAGTAAGTGCTCCATTAGCAAGCACAATTCCGGACGCATGAATCGAAACGTGCCGTTTGATTCCCTCGAGAGAAGTTGCATAATACATTAAATCTGCATTTTGCGGTTCATCAGCAATTTCTTTAAATTGTGGTGATTCATCCAACGCTTCATCAATTGTAATCCCAGGGATCAAAGGGATCTGCTTAGCCAGTCGATCTACTTCACCCAAAGGCATATTCAATACGCGACCAACATCTCTGATTGCTTGCTTAGCTCCTAAGGTATTAAAGGTAGCAACGTAGCCAACGGACTCCGCACCATATTTATCGATAAGATATTGAATCACTAGATCTCGGTGTTCAGGAGCAAAGTCGATATCGATATCAGGCATATCAACACGTTCCAGATTAAGGAACCTTTCAAAAATGCAGCCATAATCCATCGGATTAAAAGTTGTGACACCCAAGGCATAAAGAACCAGGCTACCACCAGCTGAGCCGCGAGCATTTAGCGGGAATCCCTGGTGACGCGCATAATTGACATAATCCCACACAATCAGGAAATACCCGGCATAACCAGTTTGTCCAATTACTGAAAGTTCATAGTCAATACGGGCCCGGATCTCTTTTGGCAATTCACTTTCAATAAGATCATTTAACCCCTGATAGCATACATCTTTCAAATAACTATTGGCTGTATGACCCTCGGGCACCTTATATTCAGGCATAATGTTCTGGCCATATGAAAGGCTGAGTTGGCATCGGGTGGCTAGAGTGATAGTGTTAGCAATGACTTCTGCCGGATAGTCTTTGAACACCTGATGCATCTCATCAATCGTTTTGAGATAAAACTGATTTTCAAATGTCAATCGCTGTTGATCACTAACCAATTTCCCTGTTTGGACACACAACAGAATGTCATGCAAATTATGGTCTCCTTTTGATAGGTAATGCGAATCGTTAGTACCTACCATCGGAAGTTCAAACTCCTCAGCAATCTTGACTAAAGTTGGCATGGTCTGAAGTTCTACATCCAATCCATGATTTTGAATCTCGACATACAGGTTGTGTTTGCCCATAATATCTATCAACATCTGCAGGTTCCTAACAGCAGCTGCCTGATCATCACTCACTAAAGCAGGAACAAATCCATTAATACAACCAGTCAAAGCAATAATTCCCTCATGGTATTCGCGTAGCACCTCCATATCAATTCTAGGTCTAAAGTAGAAACCCTCTATGTAAGCAACGGAGACCAGTCGCATCAGATTTTTGTAGCCCGTTTCATCCTCGGCAATAAGTGTCAGATGGTAAGGTTTTCTTTGGCTCTGATCTCGACTATTTCGACTATCCGGTGCCACATAAACCTCACAACCCACAATAGGATTAACACCTTTCTCCTTTGCTGTCACATAGAATTCGTAAGCACCAAACATATTCCCGTGATCCGTCAACGCAACTGCAGGCACACTGTTATCGTAAGCCCAATCAACCATTTCACTAATACGGCATGCTCCATCAAGTAAACTGTATTCGCTGTGATTATGCAGGTGCACAAAAGCCGAGGTTGCCATGATCCTATCTTTCTCTTTCCATGTGAATAGGTAATATAAGCGGCTGCTTTTTAGTCATTGGCATCGACACCAAGTCAACCCGAATTAATCGATCAGTCGAACGTGCAATTAATGGGACATTTACTTGTTGTGGAATCGGATGGGTTTGAAAAAAGAAGGTTGCCACACAAATGAGAATAAATGCAGTAACCCCAAGAATAACTGAGTGAAATTTAAGCTGAGACCGGTAGCGTAACAAACCAAACCATGATTGGAGTCTCTGTGCGTATCTGTTAAGTAGAGCGAGTGACAGACTTTCTTGTGGCGGTATTTCTGACACCCTTCGCATGAGTTCTAGTAAGAATTGATCTGTTGTCTCAATCGGATCTAGCTGTCTAAGTAATTGATCTATTTGCGTGATCTGCATTAGCTCGAAAGCATCATCGGGCGAATTTCCGAGAGATTGTTTGATCATCAGTTGCTCCTGCCTAGACATTTCACCATCAAAATAGGCAGAAAGTTGGATGCTAATGTCTTCAGATTCTGGCATTGTGACTTTCTCCAATTCCGGCTTCTACAAGTAACTTTTTCATATTCTGTCGCGAGCGGTGAATCAATGACTTTACCGCACTGACCGAACAACCAATAATCTCGGCAATCTCTTCGTAGCTCATGCCTTGATAAGTTACCAGAATGAGACTGAGGCGCTGATTTTCAGGCAGGCAATTTATCTTCTGCTGGATAATTAATTCCCGTTCTTTTTTTTCATACAGCCGATCCGGCATATATCGAAAATCAGGCAAAAGGTTCAAATAATCGGTTTCCTGGTCTTCAGTTGATACTTCAGTAAGCAAGTCGGTTTTTCGGCGATTCCGATCCCGAATTTCGTTTCGGCACAGGTTGGTTGCAATCAGATATAACCAATTCTTAAATTTTGAACGGGGTTCGTAACTGCAAGCATTTTTATATATGCGTAAAAAAGTCTCCTGTGCCAAATCTTCAGCTTGGTGATAATCACCAACTGAACGACAGATATAATTGATAATCTGGTCCTTGAACCGCATTACGATTAATTCAAATGCACCAGTATCACCATTCCGGCATCGCATCATCAGTTTTTCATCTGAAATCCGCAAATCTAATTTCCTCGATTGTAAATTTCGTTGCGATTGTGATTAATAGCCCATTTCTCCACCTGAGCGAAACGATCCGGAAAATTTGAAGTGATACCTTGTACTCCGAATTCGACGAGCCGCCGCATTTGCACCACGTCATCAACTGTCCATGCCCAGAGGTTGATACCGCGCCGCTGCACTTCCCAAGTGAATCTTGCATCCACCATCTCATGTTCCACGTTTAGAGTCGAAGCACCAATTTCACAGGTAGTATGGATAGACTCTATAACCTGTTCATGTTGATTGGCTTTAATGTCTCCAGAGGTTAAAAACCCAGTTGGTATCCGCGGGTCAATACCGCGAACTTCCGACAGCACCGAAGCGTAGAACGAAATAACAATTACGCTGCTGACTGCTTGTGTGTCATGAATAGCTCGAACGACCTCAACTGATACCTGCTCATCTTTAACTTCCAACACGGTAATTGCTGAGGCCTTAATCAGATCAAGCGATTCAATTAAGGTCGGTACTTTTTCACCAATGGAAGAGGTGCCGAACCAAGCGCCAGCATCGGCTTCCCGAATTTTTGCCAGCGCCATTTCATTAACAAAACCGGTTCTGTCGGTAGTGCGATCTAAGGTCCGATCATGCAAAACAACCAACTCACCATCCGCCGTACCGTGTACATCTAATTCCACGCCATCAACGCCGATTTCTAATGCTTTGCTGAATGCTTGGAGAGTGTTCTCCGGAGCAAGCCCTGATGCACCACGATGGGCAATCTTGATAAAACCACTCCGGTTCATTGATCAATCTTACTATTACACAAATCTTCAGCCACATCCATTAATGGTGCTGTCCAAAGATGGTCGCGCGCTTTATCCAAATAATCACACAACTTCTCGAAGTCGGAACGCTCAACAGGCAAGTGTCCTTCCCCAATTCCATGAAACGTGAAAATGCTCCATCCACCAAGGTCGTTTGTTCGTTCAACCAAACTGATGAGATCACCCGCTGATCGGTACTCACACTTCCACGAATTCAAACAGTGCAGATCAGCATGATATGGTGAATTGATCGCAACCGACATCTCACATCCTGCCCTAGCCGCAAAGAAATGGTTGGCAACAACTGGAACATAGCTCCGTCGGCCTTTACCACGACCGACAAAAGTATTATAACATGGATAGCAGAAGCTCCATCGATTAATTTCAGGAAAAACCGCACGAAACCGCTGATCGGCAGATTGCAGTTCGGATTCCAGTTCATCATAAGTCCGGTATTCCAGTCCATTTCGATCTAAATTAATACTGGCGGCACAACTGCACCAGTGATGAATAGAATGATTCCCGATTTCATGACCGTTTTCGAATGCAGGTCTAAAGCGATTGAGTGATGCTTGCCAATCTCCGCCGGCAACCGGATAGAAAGTCCCAGCTAATCCAAAATCTTCTAAGATAGGAATGGCCAAATCCAGATGCGACTTCATTCCATCATCAAAAGTTAAACTGATGGAAGACCGTTTGTCCTTATTCCACAGAAACTTCTTCAGATTGCTCATCTTTGTATTTCTCCACCAGATTTTGAGGAATCACACACCAAAAAACGCTAGCCTCAAGCCGATCACTCCTCCCAGCAACGAACTCAACTCAACTTGCAGTTGAGCTGAATACGCCGAATTGGAAGAATAACCGGATCAAGGGACGCCACCAAGCTAATTCTGTTACCTGCTTCAGAGATCTTGACCTGTTCATAAGACTGCAAAGACACCTCTCCAAGTCAAGAATCAAGTAAAATGACAGCCCCTGAAAACAGACTATCCAGTTAAGCTCTTATTTCATTCGAATTTAATTTGTCCACTGAGGCAACATTTACAAAGCACGGATCCTAGACAGATCTGTTTGTTTTTGGCACAATGACGCATATGTGCCATCTTTGGCAACCAGTTCCTCATGGGTGCCAATTTCCTCAACTTTACCGTCCGTCAAAATTAACAGCCGATTAGAATATTTTAGTGTTGACAGACGATGAGCAATGGCAAAGACTGTACGGCCTCGGATCAGTCGCTCCAGCGCTTCCTGAATCTTTGATTCCGTTTCAGTATCAATCGAAGATGTGGCTTCATCCAAAATCAGGATCTGTGGATTTTTCAGAATTGCGCGAGCAATCGAAATTCGTTGCCGCTCACCACCCGATACTCTGGCTCCCCGTTCGCCTACTATGGTATCGTAGCCATCTGGGAAATTGACGATAAACTCGTGGGCATTCGCTACCTTGGCAGCAGCAACAATTTCTGTCTTGGCCGCGTCCAACTTGCTATAACCGATATTTTCAGCCACAGTCCCATTAAACAAGAACGGATCTTGAAGAACCACACCTATCCGATCCCTAAGCGAATCCAACTGAATATCATTCAGATTCTTTCCATCCAGAAAAATATCACCACCAGTCGGATCATAGAACCGCGTTATCAGGCTGATCAGCGTACTTTTTCCAGCACCGCTGTGACCGGCTAAACCAATCATTTCACCTGGTTGAACAATGAAGCTGACATCGTTGAGGGCTTCCTGTTCGTCGTCATACGAAAAAGAAACGTTACGGAACTCAACCTCACCGCTTACGTGTTCAAGTCTAACTGAATTTTTACTATCAGCAATATCTGGGGGAGTATCCAGAATCTCAAACACCCTCTCGGCCGAAGTCGCCGCTCGCAAAAAACGCCGGTTCAAACCGGAAAGCATCCGAACCGGTCCCAACAGCTGCATCATGTATCCCATAAACATAATCAACTCGCCAGGTGTTAAATCGCCATTAAGCAACTGCCTGCCACCAGCAAACCAAAGGATAATGGAACCTGAAAAGGTAATAAAACCCATCGTTGGACCATAGATCGACTCCCATCTGGCTGAACGGAGACCGGTCTCAAGAACACGCTGACTTTGTTTGACAAATCTGCCGTTCTCGTACTCTTCACGGCCAAACGCTTTGACCACCTTAACACCCGGGATCACGCTGGCCAGAATTGTGCTAATACCTGCTATTTGCTTCCAAACAATATGGTATATCTTTTTCACTTTCTTGCCGAAATATACCGTGAACACAATGATAAGCGGAATTGGAATCATCGAAAGCAAGGTCAACTGCCAATTGTAGTAGATCATAACTGAGAACATAAAGAAGAGCATTAAGATGTCACCTACCATGTCCTGAAGACCATAGGCGATGAAATCCTCCAACCTGCCAACATCCTGAGTGAGTCGGGACATAATGTTCCCAGTATTACGTTTTTGGTAGAAGTCGATAGACAACCGGTTCAAATGCTGGTAAGCTTCCGTCCGAAGTTTATGCTTCACCTTTTGACCGACAATCGCCATAACATAGCTGCGAATTGTGGAAAAACTGGTAGTAAACACATTTACACCAATCATCATTAAGACAATGGCAACAAGTCCCGAAAAACCAGAGGATTCAACATTCTCAGGTGGGATAAACACTTCGTCAAAGAGCCTCTTGTTAAGAATACCCGGGTACACGCTTACTGCCCTGACAAATACCATGATCAGAAATGCGCCTAACGATATTTTCCAGTGTGGTAAGGCATAAGCAAGTAACCGAAAAAGCAATTTTCGTTTTTCAATGCAGTAAGTACATACATCTGCCCAGTGCGGAATTGCTCTGCCGCACTGATCGCATTTTGTCTTTTTTCGCCTGGAGTGAGATGATCTTGAATGCTTTCTTTCTTCTTTTTTGTCCGAATCTTCCGGCTGGATTTGTCGAATCAGAAAATCGATCTCAGACTTGGCGTCGAAAAACTTTTCCGTGGCTGCTTTTGAATATCTCGCCACTTCGATACCACGATCATGAGTTCTCACTTTCATCACATTGTTACCATGGAAAACTCGGATATCCACAGTTTCAATATCCTTAAGGGGTATCGCCTGGAGATCATGCTCCAGTGCCCCATTCAGCCGAGCCATAATTAGTTGGCTGGCAGTGGCAATAAGCCAATCTTGGCCGTAATTCCCATTTTCAAGTAAATCGGTTGAAACAGCAACTTTAATTTCCTCTGTGTCGCCAAAAAATTCTTTAATTCGAGGTTCCAGTTCTACAGGTACCTGGTCTATCAGCGGAGGGTCTGATTCAACACTACTCTTAGAAGATGCATCCATAATTGTCTCCTGTGTAAGATGTTTTAAGTATCACAAACCTTTTAAGTATCACAAACCTATAGATTATAATACCATATAATAGGGCGATAGAATCACAA
>DTUY01000267.1:50227-58092 GCA_012963885.1 Candidatus Poribacteria bacterium
ATAATAGGGCGATAGAATCACAAATAGGGCGATAGAATCACAAATAGGGCGATAGAATCACAAATGTGAAATCCGAATAATACAATTGCAAAAAAAACTGAAATTGTCAAGGGTATATTTTACTTACTTCTTTATTATTTCAACCAGAAATAGCACACTCTATAGGCAAAAAATCACAATTGACAAAAGAGCAAGAACCAGTTATAATCAGGCACGTTTTCTCCGTCCCACAGAGGTTTGATGGATTATAAAGGCTTGGCGCTTGATTCCTTCCAAGAGCAGGCGATCAAAGGTATTGATCAGGAACACTCAGTTCTAGTTGCCGCTCCAACAGGTGCAGGCAAAACAATTATTGCTGAATACGCTATTGAGAAATGCATTCAAAATAGTCGCAGGGTAATCTATACCGCACCGATTAAAGCATTAAGCAACCAGAAATATCGGGATTTGACCAAGCAGTACGGAGATCAAGTTGGAATTGTAACTGGCGATGTTGTACTGAATCAGTACGCCCAGATACTACTCATGACAACGGAGGTTTTTAGGAACACGATCTTTGACAATATCAATCGGCTTGATGATGTTGGGTATGTTATTTTTGATGAAATTCACTACATCAATGATATCGAGCGTGGTACTGTTTGGGAAGAAAGTATTATATTTGCACCACAGCACATTAAATTCATTTGTCTAAGTGCCACAATTCCAAATATTACTCAGTTCGCTGATTGGATGCATGACGTACGCGAAACACCAATTGAAGTCATCGAAGAACATCAACGTCCCGTTCCGTTAAAGCATTTCCTCTACCTGGAAGATTACGGTATTGGAACGTGCTCTGATCTACAGGAAGTACAGGAAAATTACGCTGACCCACGGGATTTTGAGAGGAGTGAATTCAGCCGGCTCATGGCTAATGATTTCCCTAACATTCGCAGAGCAAAACTGATATCTCATATTCAAAAAGAGAGCCAATTCCCTTGTTTGTATTTCTGTTTTAGTCGAAAACTCTGTAAAAAGAACGCCGAGTATTACGCCAAAAGTGAAAACTTTCTGCAAAAAGAACAACAACGACAGATCCTTGATCATTTCGATTCGCTGTGCGAAAGATTTGCTATTCTAGACGATCGAAATGTCAAACAGTTTCGGTTTCTGGTTTCTAAGGGAATTGCATATCATCACGCAGGCATGTTGCCAACGCTGAAAGAGGTAGTAGAACGACTGTTTACGTTGGGATTAATCCAATTGCTATTCACAACGGAAACCTTTGCCGTCGGAATCAACATGCCAGCATGTTCGGTTGTTTTCGACAGTCTTGAGAAGTATGATGGAGTTTCGTCTCGACATCTCAAGGCACGTGAATATCACCAGATGTCAGGACGTGCTGGAAGACGCGGTATCGATAAAATCGGATATGTTTATGCCAAAGTTAATCCGAAACTTGTTGATGCCAATCAGGTTCGCCTCATAACATCTGACCAAATTGAGCCACTTGAAAGCCAATTCAACTTATCTTACTCCAGCCTTTTGAATTTATGTAACGAGCATGGAGATTCGATTTATGACGTTTGCACGCAAAGTTTCAGCAATTTTCAAAATGTGACTCGAATTCAATCAATTGATTTCAATCAAAAACAAGCTGCTGAAAAACTGCGCGATCTGCCGGAACCAACTTGTATCCACCAAGAGGTTGACCCATATGATCAAATAGCTGGTTACAATCAATTATTGAAATGGATTGCCGATGAAGAACGCCGCCTAAAATCTGAACGCCGAAATCTTCACCGGCAAAAACGTCGCCAACAACATAAAAAGAACTGGCGAAGTCAATTCAATAGCATTAACCGTGAAAAACAAAAAATCCAACTAAAAAAGCAAAGCAACCTATGTAATTCATGCAATCAACTTGATTCATGTAATCAACTCTACCATCGTATCCACAAACAACATAACCTTCTCCAACACCTGAAAAAAGAACGAGATTATGTTGAACGTTATCATCAACAACAAATCGAATTCCGTCTTGAGATACTGCGTCAATTAGATTATGTTGATAATTTTAAACTTCTACCCAGAGGTATAATTGCCTCGCAGATCTACGGATATGAAACGCAGATTACCGAATTGCTTTTCAGTGGAGCCTTGGACTCGCTTAACGAAGACGAAGTCAATGTATTAATGATGGCAATTGTCTGCGAACCTCGGAAGGAGTCGTTTCGCCACGTTAAACTCCGCAAAAGCACGCTACACAATATGCTGAAAACCGCAGACAAAGTAATAGATCGAGCTCGTCTGGTGGAAAGAAATTTCGATACGATTGAGCCTACACCAAAGTTGGAACTAATTTTAAGTTCTGCGATGCTAGAATGGAGTCAGGGTTGCGACTTTGAAGATTTACCCCAATACGCAGATCTTGCAGATGGGGATTTTGTTCGATCCTTTCGGCTAGTCATCGACCTGACACGTCAAATCCGACGTGCGGCAGTTGAAAGACCATCTCTTGGAGATAAATTAAGTCGTAGTATTGACAAAATCAATCGAGACGTAGTTGACGCTGAACGTCAACTGCGTATTGGACAATGAACTGTCATGGTGATAATTAAATGCATTTACAGTCTGTTTTTTGATGTTTCTCACCGGCAACTTGCCAATCTATCTTAAACTAAAAACATAAAATGGAGAATGGTGATGGCTGATCAAGCATTTGAATTTAGTGCGAAATTGGAGTTTCGTCCGATAAAGGATGATGATATCAAGGATTTACAAACTTATTGTTTTTCCAATAAAACAATTGATGAAATCAACGAGGAAATTAACCAAGACCTCGACAGAATCGAGAACGGTGAAGTGTTTCGTATTATTGCAGACGCCAGTGGTCACGCGATTGGACAGGTACGAATTGAGCGTGAAACTGCACAATCTACTACTGCTAATGTTGGTGATTTGCACGTTTCAGCACCGTTTCGAGCTTTCGGAGTTTCTGCAAAATTAATTGAGTCTGTAGTAAAAACAGCCAGTGAAAACGGCATTGAAACCCTTGAGATTGAAGTCATGAAATCTGATGTGGCCATTATTGATGCCTACAGAAATTGGGGCTTTGAAGAACGGCCTACAATTGTACTACAAAAATCAATTACGGTTGGAGGGCCTGACGAAGTGCATGATGTGTTGGAAAATGGGCTTGCCGCTGATGAAGATAATGACGAATTAGACCTAGAGTTAGACCTAGAGAATGATGATTTAGGGGAAATGCGTGTCAAAGAGTCAGAAACCACATCAGAAGATTCACACGCACAGCAGGAACTATTGTAATTCAGCATTATGCTTTCCCTGAATCATACTTAAAAGATGACATACAGCTAAGAAAACTTGGAGTCGATATTTTTTATGAAGTCTATAGTGAACATCTTTCTTTGGGGCATTACGGCAATCGCGCTTGTCTTTCTTGGAAGCGGGTGCACCAGTCAGAACGAAGATCTTTCAAAAGGAAAGGAACTGATCAAATCAGACAAACGCCGAAAGGAAGAGCGAGCAGTTGAAAGGTTCAAACTGGCAGTTAAGGAAACCCAGAACAGTAAAAGGGATAATGCAGAAGCACATTACCTGCTCGGTCTCTACAATTCTCAAGGGTTCTATGATGAAGATGAGGAGACTAACGCTTATAATGAAGCCTCTATCAATGAGAGAGGTGACTATATGTACAACGCCTACAGTAACAACCAGAAGAAATATCTGGAGATTCTCGTTTTTGAAACTTTAAGATCACAAGATCCCAGCATTCAAGATACAGCTCGATACGCTCTGAAGAAGGTTTATGAGCAAGGCAATCGAAAGAAACTGCTGAAAGCGCTAAAAAAAGCGATAACGTCCAAGGATAATCGAGACCGTCAAGATGCCCAAACTGTCTATACAACCATTGGAAAAGACCCAAGATTCACACCGGAAATCGTAAAAATCTTGACAGATCTATTAGATTATAAACGTAAAGAAACTCGATTGAATATTGTAAAATCATTAGGCGAAATTGGTAATGAAACCGCAATTGAAAAGCTAGTTAAAATCGTTAACTCTGGATCAGAAAAATGGAAAAAAGACAGGGAGAGTTCTGAGGTTCGCCGCCTGGCAGTCGAAGCACTGGGCAAAATTGGTGACCACGCGGTTGAGGAATTAGTCCGCATCATCCAAAACAAGGGATCCTCAATGCGCGTTGATGCAATCCAAACACTGGAGAAACTGGGTGACGAACGTGGTATTCCCCCACTGCTAAACGTTCTCAGTGAGCAAAGTGGTCGAGAAGTCACTGTTAGTTATTAGCTTAAGGAGATTTAATGGGCTCTAAAGACAGATCAGGTTTAATTATTTTCGTATGCAGCGCAATATTTTACTTTGCTGGTTGTGCGGATAACGAGTATGTTGATTCCACTCTCGGCTTAACAGTTCAACAACTCGACAACGACCTAGATGGTCGTTGGTCAACAACTGGTGTGGTAATTAAGAAAATACACACTGGTAAGACAAGCAAGCAATCGGGACTTAAGGAAGGGGAACTCATCTCACACGTAATCGGTGAACGGAAAATTAACACTTCCTCCGACTTCGACCAGGCAGTTAAAAGTGCGATGAAAGATGAAAACAGTTTTATCCTCGAATTCATTGGCAGTGACGGGGAGCAACGTCGGCAACGATTTTCAGTACGTCGAGAAGGTGATAATGTAGGTATTAGTATCGACAACAGTAATCGTATCAAGGAAATTAAGAGTGGCGCATTAGCTAATAATTCAGGTCTTGAGGAAGGGAATCAGGTATTAAAAGTAATTGATGAGAAAAACGTACGTACAATCAAGGATTACCAAAAAGCGGTCAAGGAATTTTCGAGATCAAAGGCTAAGATCTCGTTTCGAACAAAGGAACTAATAGGTGTCAAAATCGCAGCTATAAACGCATTGGCTAGTCTTGCCAATGCAGGTGTGGTTGAGACAATGATTAGATTTCTCGAAAGTACCAATCTGTCTCTGAGAGAACCTGCAGCAAAAGGCCTAGAACGACTCGTAGCTTTAAGTCAACTAAACGACTTATTCCAACAGTTTCAGCAAGCAAATACGGACCAATTGCCGATTGATCGACTGGATTTGGACGCACTTCAGCGAGCGGAGATACTTGGTTTACTTACTGTTGATCTGCAGAAAAATCAGGCAACGCTTGAAAACCCGACCGGCACAAATTTCCGCCATCAGTCGGCAAACCTATACCAAAAGATTAGCAGTACTCCAATTACAGAATTAGCCAAAAAATATATAAAGCGTGAAATTGAACCCAATCAGGAAATCCGTCGTTCTTGTCTCTCAATTTTAGGCGATTTACAACCTGAATCAGTTGTAGATGATTTAATTGCTGTTCTAGAAGATAGCCAAGAAACATCAGGTGTTCGTTTTAAAGCAGGATTAACCTTGAGTCAGATTGGGTTGCCTGCTGTTGAACCGTTGATTACGTCATTTGGCGGCGGCGATTCAGGAATCAAAAATATTACGGCTTCATCACTCGGCAACATTGGTGGAACCCAGGCACGCCAAGCATTGATTACCTTTTTAAAAGATGAGAATAATAAGTCAACTAAACTGACCTTAGTTGACGCGATTGCCAAAATCGGTGACGATGTTTCAATTCGTATCTTAGAGGAACAGCAGAAAAATCTGGATAGCGGCAGTGGGTTGGCAACATTCCTAAATGAGATCTTAATACAAGAAAATGAAACAAAAGGAATAAAAGCGGAAGCTGATTCGCTAGATTTTTTGAAGGATCTTTAAGAGATCCTATCCTGAAATATTAGTTAACCTTTATCACCAAATTTAAGTTTGTGATAAAGGAACAGTTGCAAATTCGTGGCATTTGTCTATCACATTTTGACCTACCGATTTACTACTGATGCCAACCCAGCCACCTAAAGTTGCTTTACACTTAACAGTGGCTTGATGCTGTTTTTTTAAGGCATTATCCTGTTTGGGTTCCATCTCCGAAATCAAGGATTTTACCAGAAACGGTCAAGCCGAACTGAATAATCAGATCAATAACTGATGTTCCTTCCAACTTCTAAACCTTTAGCCTGTTCCCATTGGTAACAACAAAATTTCACTCTGAAATCGCTCAGATTCACATGTTCATTGCTATCCTTCTGCTGATTGCAATGAGAGTTGCCGCTGACCATTCCAGTCTGCCAATATTCGTGGACACTACACAGGAAGCTGGCATACGCTTTAAACATGTAAATGGCAAAACAGAACACCGTCACATCATTGAAACCATGGGATCAGGGGCCGTATTTTTCGATTTTGACAATGATGACAACCTAGATCTCTATATTGTTAATAGCGGATATGTACCAGGTTTAGCCAACAACCAGAAAGCTGGCAATGTATTATATCGTAATGATGGACGCGGGCATTTTACAGATGTTACAGCAGTATCAAGAACGGGGGATATTGGTTATGGAATGGCCGCGGCTGCAGCAGATTATGATAACGATGGCTATCAAGATCTATACATTGCCAATTATGGAGAAGATGTTTTATACCACAACAATGGAAATGGCACCTTCACCGATGTAACTGGAACCGCTGGTATCGACAATCGTCTTTGGGGCGTCGCCGTTTCCTTCCTGGACTTTGACTTGGACGGATACTTGGATATTTTCGTGGTAAATTACCTTGATTATAATTTATCAATGCCTCCATCCATAAACAATGGTTTGATTGTTTATGGACATCCCCGTACTTATAAAGGAACATCGGATGTTCTATATCATAATAACGGGGATAATACTTTTACTAACATTGCGGAAAAGGCTGGTGTTACAAACCCCGTTGAAGGCAGAGGGATGGGAGCGGTCGCCTGTGATTTCGATAACGATGGATGGCCAGATATCTATGTTGCAAATGATACTAACCGGAACTTCTACTACCATAATAATGGGGATAACACTTTTACTGACGAGAGTTTGTTTAACGGTACAGGTTACGACGCAAACGGTATTGCCGAAGGATCAATGGGGGTGGATGCTGGCGACTATAACAGGGATGGTTGGCTGGATCTTCTGGTTGCAAACTCGGAAACGGCAACGCTATACAGTAATGATCAGAATGCGGTATTTATTGAGAAAACGGCAGCCATTGGTTTAAGCGACCCAACATTTCAGTTTGTTGGGTTTAGTCCCCTATTCCTCGATTACGACAACGACGGTTACCTCGATATTTTTATAGCAAACGGCCATCCGCAAGCGGCTATTGAAGATCTATTAGATTCAGAAACTTATGCACAGACGGACCAATTATTTCGTAACACTGGAGATGGAACCTACAAGCAGGTTTCTGTGAACGCAGGAGAATATTTCTCACGGGCATTTGTCGGACGAGCTTCAGTAAGTGGCGACTATGACAATGATGGATATACAGACATTTTTATCGTAAATTCTAATCAGCAAGCGGTACTGTTACGAAATGGCAACCACTCAAATAACTGGCTTCGTGTTAAACTGGTTGGAACTCGAAGCAACCGAGACGGCATTGGTGCTAAGGTTCGGATCACTTTTGGAGAAGTTACACAAACAGCCGAAATGAAAAGTGGGAATGGTTACGCTTCAGACAGTGATCAACGACTGCTTTTTGGAATAGGTCTCCATACACAAATCGATCAGCTTGAGATTCGTTGGCCTAGTGGAATGAATCAACAAATGAAAAATATTCCTTGCAACCAAACCGTTACAATCACTGAGCAAAACTGACCTGCATATTTTGACACCTACACTATCGCATTGTAAACAAACAATTAGGAACTAAGCTTGATATATAGCAAAATATCAAGGCATATTTTAT
>DTUY01000268.1:0-4894 GCA_012963885.1 Candidatus Poribacteria bacterium
GAAATACATTTATCACCTCCGACTTCGTGCACTACTATCGACAAGCCATGGAAAAGGGACTGACCGGTACCAATGGATTCGCAGGATTCGGTGGCAGGTCAATTTTCTTTACGGGACCGGTTGGCGGCTTAATGACGCAACTTGGTCTGGAAATCACCGATCGCTTTGGTCAACGACAAAGCCATGATGGACGAGGCAAAGCGCAAGCACAAGGAGAAAATCTAGCTATTTTGGCAGCTCAAGCCTTACGTAGTTTAACGGCAAAAAAAATGGCGGATCAACATGTTGCCTTGTCAGCCAAGACCTTTTATTCCCCGGTTGGTTGGCCGATGAAGATTTTGGTCATCTTAGGCACGGTACACCCGGGTCTTTACGGCAACATCTTTGCGACCAAAGTTCGGAGTGAAATCAACGCTATTCGTGTTGGTGAGATTGAGTTATTGACCACTCCGGGGGAGATCTTCCCTGAGATTGTCGATGGAGGAATTGAAACGCCGGGCGGAGCGGATATTCCAATACCACCGGTTGAGGTGCCACCGTTGCGTCAGTGTATGGCAGGATGGCTTAACCTGAATATCAATCTAGGAATGGATGAGGCGGGTTATATCGTCACAATGGGATCGGACACCGTGTACATATGAAAACAAAAAAGCACCCTATGGCGAAGTGTATGTAGGGTCTCCGGAGGCATCGAGGATCATTCATCAAACCAGCGTGGAACTGTTGGATCATCTCCACGCCACATTGAGCAATGCACCAGAAAAAACTGCCCTGCTAGAGCCAATGCCAGGTTTCCGTTAAAGAAACCGATTCCCATTGCATTCCTTTATTACTCAAACTGAACAGTTGTAATTTTCACAAACAAAGCTTGAAATAGAGGATAACGAATTTTCGGAAGATTTAAACAGGTTCTGGACATCGGAAAGATATGTTTTTCAAAATCACGCACCTACGCGTGAGACAGATTCCGTTAATTGAACTACGTTGGTTTTAGATATTACTAGATTGCACCGTTACTTAACTGGTATAATAAATTTAGAATAGTTTACTAAGCCGAATATGCCTAACGTCACCCAACCAAAGAAGGTAGAGTGGAGAACCATTCCCGCCGGCATTTTTGCTATGGGATCTAGCCAGAAGCAAATACACCGGATTAAGCAGATTGATCCTGATTATCCTGATGAATGGTTAGCACGTGAACATCCCCAACGACAAATTTATCTTTCCCAGTTTGAAATCGGCATTTATCCAGTGACCAACCGTCAGTTTAAGTTTTTTGTTGACGATACTGGTTATCAAACTGATCGGGAACTTGATGGATTAGGAAAGTCAGTCTGGTATAAACTGCCAGGTCAGCCACTTAAGGAAAAGTGGGACCATCCGGTGGTTTGCGTAACCTGTAAGGACGCTTTAGCTTACTGCCAATGGCTTAGCCGAGAGACAGGTGACAAGATCAATTTACCCACCGAAGCACAATGGGAAAAAGCAGCCCGTGGAGATGATGCCCGTCTCTGGCCGTGGGGAAACCAGTTTGAAGAAACCAAGTGCAACATCACTGGCAAAGGGACGACCGTTGTCGGCGATTATCCACAAGGTATTTCCCCACATGGTGTGATGGATTGTGCCGGCAACGTCTGGGAATGGTGTCGAGATTGGTTCGCCGCTGACTATTACTTTCGTGCACCGAATCATGATCCACCTGGTCCTGATAACGGTCAATATTATGTGGTCCGGGGTGGATCATGGTACCGTGGCAGGAGAAGCGCTGTCAGTGTCAGATCAGCGGCACGTTTCCGACATTTTGTGGCCTGCTACACTTTTGGCTTTCGTCTGGTACGCGAACTTTAATCTAGAAAGGAATCATAATGAACGTTAGAGTTGGTATTATTGGTATCGGTGGTACAATTTCGTCCACAACGCGCATTCTGGCTGGGGAAGAGTCATCTGAAGTAGTAGCTTTGGCCGATCCGGATCCCGCCCGCCGGAATAGTGTATTGGAAGGGATAAACGATGTTCAGATTTTCGATGACTATCTTGAGATGTTAGATGGCGTAGATCTAGACGCTGTTTGTATTGGTCTGCCAACTTGGTTACATGCCCCCGCCTCGCAGGCAGCCTTGGAACGTGGATTGCATGTTCTGTGCGAAAAACCGCCCACCAACACCGCAGAAGAGATGGTAAAGTTAGCCCAACTGGCAGGAGGAAAAAATCTCGTCTGTATGTTTGTCCGGCAATCACGATTTTCACCGCGGTTGATGGCTGGCAGACAACGAATACAAGATGGAGATCTGGGTGATATTTATTATGCCGACACACGATGGATTCGTACTCGCTGGTGTTCCGGCAGAGGCTGGCGGCACGATAAGGAAAAAGGTGGTGGAGTCTTGCTGGATTTGGGAATCCATGCCATTGACAATGCTTGGTTCATGATGGGTTGCCCGCAACCAACTGAGGTCTCAGCTGAACTGTATTGCCACTTTTCTAACCTGGCACCGGCAGATCAAATATACACTGCTGATGATGCCGCTTGTGGTCAGGTTCGTTTTAAAAATGGTTCCGTACTTCATTTCGCTGTGGCTTTTTCACTCAACACAGCCAATGAGGAGACACCAAATGAAGAAAACATTGTCAGAACAGAGTTTCAGGATGTAAAAATTTATGGTACCCTAGGCGGCATTGAAAATGATCGTCTTTTAATCGGTACACCTAACGGAGTGGAGGTCAAACCTCTCAATACAGCCGAACTGTCAGTGGATCCAGTTACGTTACAGTCTCAAGAGTTTATTCGAGCTATCATTGAAAAGGATCAACCGCTGAACCCAGCTGCAGAGGCAGTGATGTTGATGCAGATGCTAGACTCGGCTATGGAATCAAGTCGGATCGGAAAAGCCGTGCCAATAACTTAAATCGGTGGGTTCGCCTCTTGGTGTCAAATTGTCTCAGTGTTGTCAACGCAGAGTGATAGCTCAAGGCTTTATAAAATATAAACATGGGTTGGAGGTATATTTGTGCAATACATTGCTTACTTTTCAATTTCTGGAGAAAACAAAATTTCGATTTACCAGATGGATCCAGATACTGGCGATCTCTCTCTTCTAAGCCACGTTACAGTTGATGGCACACCGGCACCACTGGTTGTCGATTCAGAGCAGGCATATCTTTATGCTGGTCTAAGATCAACTGAGCAAATTGCTGTTTTTGAGATCAACCAGAGTGATGGTCAACTCACCCAAATTGGGCAAACCAAGATCCAATCGAACTCATGTTACATTACCTTGGATCAAAGCGATAATTTCCTGTTATCAGCCTACTATGGTGCTGGTTGCGTATCCGTTCACCAGATTGGCAATGACAAACTGGTGGTTGCCGACCCCATTTCGTGGATCGAGACAGCTGAACACGCTCACTGCGTTATGACTGACCCTACTAACCGGTATGCTTTTGTTCCGCACACTGTCGAACCGAATATGATTTGTCAGTTCTTATTCAACCAGAACACCGGAAAACTGATGCCTAATACTGTGCCAAAAGTGATACCAGCAGATGGTGAAGGACCGCGCCACTACTGTCACCATCCAAGTAAAGATGTCTTGTATTTCTCCAATGAGCAGGGGAGTAGCGTAACGGCTTACCATCTTGATGCGGATATCGGTACGCTTTCTCCTTTTCAAACTCTTTCGACACTGCCCGATGATTTTGATGGACCTAACACCTGTGCTCAGATCCACTTAGACCCTACCGGAGAATTTCTATATGTCTCCAATCGTGGACATGATAGTATCGCCATTTTTGCTGTAAATCAATCAAATGGTCAACTAATCACTGTCGGGCAACAACCCAGCGAACCAACGCCAAGAACATTCGACGTCGATCCAACCGGAAACTTCCTATTTGCCGGCGGTCAGGGATCTGGAAAATTGGCTACGTATAGAATCGACAGACAGAAAGGTTCACTATCACCACTCAAAACGTATGAAGTGGGTCAAAGCCCGTCGTGGGTGATGGTCCTGGAATTCGATGTTTAAAGAAAGAGGAAGACCTAATGGCTAAACGCAAGGTATTGATCACTGGTGGAACAGGTTACATTGCCGGGCGAATGTTATCAGAACTTCGCCAACGATACGATCTTACTATTCTTGATATCAAGGACACTAACCGTGAGGGCGAAAAAGTTGAGGATGTGATTATTATCGATCTGCTGGATAAGGATCGTGATAATTACCGTCAGTATTTCCAAGGTGTTGATTCAGTAGTGCACTGTGGATTTATTGGATCGGCTAGTCAGGCTCACCGTCAGTTTTGGAAAGAACTGGATAACGTGGCTATGTGCTATAACGTTTATCAAACCTGTGTTGAGGAGGGCGTCCGTCGTGCTGTGGTCTGTAGTTCCAACCATGCGGCTGACTTCTACGAGCGGCTGATCTGGCAGGATAAAATGGAGTTTGTGACTCCTGATATGATACCGCTTTCCGACAATTACTACGGCTGGGCCAAGATTTCCTACGAGTCGCTGGGATTCGTTTTTGCTACTGGTGCAATGACCGATGGTATACGGTTGGAGAATGTCCAACTTCGAATCGGTGGCCCGCGTGAAACTGATATTGAAGGATTGGGGGCATCAGATTTGAAACGCGTTCATCGCGCACTTGGTGCTTATCTTAGTTTACAGGATCAGGTTCAACTAATTGTCAAAAGTATTGAGGCTGAAGACATCGCTGACGAGAAAGGTGTTCCATTCCAAATTTTCTATGGTATCAGCGACAATACCCACCGTTTCTGGAGCATCCAAAACGCCCGAGATGTTATCGGTTATGCACCGGAAGATGACAGTCAAACTCGGTTCGCCGATCAGATTTCCGAAGTCCTAGCTGCGGCCAAAAACGAATCGTGAAAT
>DTUY01000268.1:4994-25626 GCA_012963885.1 Candidatus Poribacteria bacterium
CAAAAACGAATCGTGAAATGGCAAAGATTCTAAAATCTACAGATCTCGAGTGCTTTCAGCAGCAAGGTTATGTTCGCATACCAGAGGCTTTTTCTCCGGCAGATGCCTTAGCCATGCAAGATTTTATCTGGGACAAGCTCGAAGAGAAGTGCAGTATCCTCCGGTCTGATCCAAACACTTGGGATAAACATGTTACCGGACTCAATAAATCTGCTGAAAATGCGATCTATAGTGATATTGCCAGCCAGCGAATGTGCCGTGCTATTGATGATTTACTGGGTGAAGGGACTTGGGAGGCGCCAAAAAAGTGGGGTAGTTTTCTGGTTTCTTTTCCCCAAAAACTCGATCACGACTGGACCGTTCCAATCAGCCACTGCAACGGTGTCCCTTGGCACTGGGATGGACGCTCCGGAATTGAAGATATGGAAAATCTTTCTGGTGTGTTTGTTTTCACCTTTTTTTCTGAAGTTAAACCGTTGGGTGGTGGGACGCTGATTGTCTCCGGTTCACATTGGTTATTGAAGCGATTCTTTCAAAATCTATCCGAAGGAGATCGGAGCCAGAAACGTCGTGTACTGCGGAAACAGTTTTGTACCTCAAACCGCTGGTTGGCTCAGTTAACCGGTCACGATGAAAGTCCAGTTGATCGTATCGCCTTTTTCATGGATAAAGAAACAAGTGTCGATGATGTTCCGGTACGTGTGGTGGAGTTAACAGGCCAACCAGGAGACGCGATTATTTGCCAGCCCACCATCTTCCATATTGCGTCCGAGAACCATGCCGATTATCCGCGATTCATGCGAGCAAAAGGACTAGAAAAAAGGAATTAGACGTAAATTTCGAGTGACATACAACCCCACCATACTAGCCCATGCCCTAAAACGCGTCAAGCTACAGCGTTTTCGTTCACTCCAAAATACCTGTTCTGTTTGGAAAAGATGAATAATCATGATTGATGTACTTATCGAAAAATTTGATATGCCTGAAGAGTTATTGCCAAAGGAGCTTGCTTCTTTATCCTCCTTAAATTTGAGTGGTAGAGGCATATCAGATTTAACCGGAATTGAGTACTGTACTTCCTTAACCAGCCTAATGCTTGACGATAACCAGATAAGAGATATCTCCGCTTTGGATGATTTAACTTCATTGACTCATCTCTATCTTAACAGTAACCGGATAAGAGATTTGTCTGCCTTAGGCAATTTAACGTCTTTGGATACAGTTTTTCTAAGTGATAACGAAATCAGAGACATCTCCGCCTTAGGCGGCTTAACTTCGCTGAAACGGCTTTATCTCAACAATAATAGGATCAGTGATATCTCTACCTTAGGCAATTTAAGTTCCTTAACCAGTCTGATGCTTGATAATAACGAAATCAATAATATTTCAGCTTTAGACAACCTAAGTTCATTGACCAGCCTCGTGCTTAGCGAGAACCAAATCAATGACATCTCCGCCTTAGGCAATTTAAGTTCCTTAACCAGTTTGATGCTTGATAGTAACGAGATCAGTAATGTTGACGCCTTAGGCAACTTAACCTCCCTGAAACGACTTTTTCTTAATAATAATAAAATTAGTGATGCTTCAGCTTTAAGCAACTTAACTTCTTTAAAACAACTTAAACTCAACAATAACGAAAACAGTGGTGTCTCAAACTCAGTTAACTTAACTTCCAAGTCTAATCCTAAAAGTGGAAGTGGTTGTTTATCGTTTTTCCTATTCATTGTCCTATTCTTTATAGGAGGAGTTGTTTATATTTTATGGCCTGTACTATAAACTAGCGCTTTCTCCTAAGCCACCCGACAAAATATGTAAGGGGTGTCTACCAAAAATCTTGAGTCTCATTCAGATAACAACTTTGACAAATTAACAGGGGAGAAAAACTTAGAAGCTATAACTGGATAAATCGTTCATTATCCTTTTGCTTCAAAAATCCTGCAAATAAATGATATATCGCGAAAAGTTCAAATGAAAAAGGAATATAACCACCGTAACCAAGGATCGGCATCTCAAAGACTTTGAAGAATCCAACAAATGGAATTTGATATACCCACTTAGGGTAGGAATAGAAATTCCACATCTCCCAGAAGAACCCGCATATTAAACATCCTGTAGCCAGTGCGTAGATTGTGCGCCAATCGCCTTTTTCTAAGCGTCGCAATAATGTTCCGTTTCCGAGCCAAATATTTAGGGGTTCGATAATGAAATGCACCGAAATCCATACAAACGGAAAGCAGTATCTAGGCTTCCAAAGCATCAATCCTAACATACACCATCCAATGATAAACATTGGAATTGATAATGTTTGACACGACGCGATTTTGAACCCAGACTTAGCCCGCTTGATCCAGTTGAAAGTTGAGGACAGTTCCGCTGTACCGAAAACAGCTGGAATAACGGTCGAAAAACTGATTGAAGCAAACAAGAAATATTGTAAATTGGAAAAGGAATCGCGACCTTGATAGAGCCAATTTCCGGTTCGCCAATTAATTAACTCGAATAGCCACCATACCGGACAAGAGACAAGGAAAAGCTGAATGTAAGCTTTGTAATTTCGGCTGAGCATCGAATGCCCTTTTCGGCAAAAAACCAACGCATCAACCGTTAAACTATATCCAAGCCATAGCGGGAAAAAACCGGCATGTGATGTTAAGGTCGGATTAGGAGATCCCTGTAGTAAACCACTTAGCGACCAATTTAATATCCAAAATATCAGCACTAATAGCAAACCGAGTTGGCCGTGAATTGGGAATCTGCTAAAGAGTAACAACACAATTCTAGTTTCCTGAATCGCTAAAATATGCGCTTATAGCCAGTAGAATTGCTCCATATGCAGGCTCATTTGTTGCCAGACGAGTTTGTATGCCTGGACACCGATCTTGAATCATCTTGACTAAGACAGGTTGATTTAGCATAACGCCGCCACTTAATACCACTTCCGGTGTCGGGTTCAGGTTTAATTTATCAATCACAACTTGGGCTGAACGCGCCAGTTCGTCAGCCGCGCGAGTGATAATTTGCTTGGCAACTTCATCGCCCGACTCCATTACCTCAAAGACAATTCTTGACAGATATGCGATCTGACCTTTGGATATGCCGTGTGTCCAAGCAACAAGATCCTTGGGAGTTGACAACCCAATTTCAGAGAGAACCAAATCTCTGATTTTAGTTGGCTGGGTTCTCCCATCTTCGGCACGTACAACTGCTCGAAGTGCTTGCAACCCAATAAAGTAGCCACTTCCTTCGTCACCAAGTAGATGTCCCCATCCATTGGACCGAGCACTTCGTCCATCAGCGGTCTGGCCGTAGGCAATTGCCCCAGTGCCTGAAATCAGAATCACTCCCTCAAGCTTGCCCAGTCCACCAACTAAAGCAATTTCGGCATCATGTGTCAGGATACGGCGACGGTCCAGACCTATACCGTCACATATATTATTGATCACAGCTTGATCTGATTCCCGACCGAGACCTGCCATACCCAGACAATATGCAATTTGACTGTCAGGCGCTACATCGGCTTGATCTAACAAAGCGACGATTAAATCAGCTAGTATTTGTTTAGTGCGATCAGCACCAACAACATGGTAATTGGAACCATCAGCTTCTGCGCGGCTGAGTATTGTTCCATCGGGCTTAGCAAAGAGTCCAACAGTCTTTGAGCCGCCTCCGTCGATTCCAATTACATAGTTCATTGACACTTAATTCCAACATCAGTTAAAATTACGAATATTCTATCCTATCACGCTCGTTCCATCGAGGGCAATTGAGATTACTTCGATCCATGCGTTTTTTTTTCTTGCTCAATATCAGTTTTTTCTACTTTGGCTGTAACGTCAATGAAACAGCAAAAAGCTGGAGGATCGTCAACACTGATACAACCGACCACCTGTATAGCATCCATTTTTTTGATAAAAAACACGGTTGGGCAGTTGGCGGTAACAGTATCATATTGAGAACAGATGACGGTGGATTGAAATGGCGAACGATATCGAAACCGAATGCTTTAACCTTTGGTTCGATTAACAAAGTATATTTTTCTAGTCGAAACCATGGTTGGGTGATTGGTCTGCAGGGAAAGATCCTTTACACAGCAAATGGCGGTAGGTCATGGGTAAAGCAAAATAGTAATTTGCAATCAGGATTGCTGGATCTCTTTTTTACCAGTGAGTCAGAAGGGTGGATTGTTGGCGGTAACGGCAAAATTCTACACACAATCAATGGCGGTGGCCGATGGGAACAACAGAGAGGACCTTCGATGGGACATTTGTGGAGCGTACACTTTGTAGATAACAAAAATGGATGGACAGTAGGTAAAGACGGAATAATCCTTCATACTAATGACGGAGGAGAGACATGGGTACATCAGGAGAGTGGCACGGATCAACCACTTTTAGCTTGCCATTTTACTAAGTTGCAGAGTGGATGGATTGTTGGTGTGAACGGATTGATGCTGCGTACAAATGACGGGGGACGAAATTGGCTTAGTCAGAGTCATGTAACTCGAAAGACACTCCGTGATGTTGTGTTTTTAGATTCTCAAAATGGATGGGTGGTTGGTGAAGATGGTCTCGTTCTTTTCACCAACGATGGTGGGCAAAACTGGCAGGTTGAACAGGTTAACGTAACTGAACACTTGCTGGATGTCCATGTGAGTAAAAAGATATCCTGTATCGTTGGTGCTCATGGTACCATCTGCATAAGAAGTTGAAATGCGTTTATTACGTAGGATCTTAACTTGTTTGTTACTACCAGCATGTAAGAAGTTCCATTCGAAGTTGAAGAAATCGCTTCTAATCTGGCTAAGGTGTGCGGAAGTCTTCATCCGGCTAAGATCAAAGCGAAAGTACAGCTATTTTCAGGCGGACGTTTATCGCCAACCATCAGCACTGACCGACGCGGTCGATACGTCTTGCGTAATCTTGATCGACATCTATTAGGATGCGATCCATTGCCCTACAAGATATAGCTCAACAACTCGTCATAGATTTCAAGTTGCTTTGGGTTAAGTGCTAGCGAAAGATTTCGCTAGCATAAGTACAAATACTAATATAACTCGGTTCAAGTGAATGGAATGTGCAACACCTCCGTTGAAGTTGAATCTATCAGATATGGTCAGACTATAATTTGCAAATTGAAATGGAAACAGAATGAATGAAAGATCAACCTAAAGACCTAATAATTGAACAAATTCAGGCTGATTGCAACGAGGTTACGCAGGGTATGATTAATCGGCGTAACTTTCTACAGGATACTACCAAGAGTGTTATTGCTACCGGTATAGCAGCAAGTGCTGTCACAGCTATAAGCAATTTAGCTCATGCACAGTCAAGTAAACAAATTAAGATGGATGAAGAACCGCCTGTACCGGTTGTAGAAGCTATGAGTGATAATGTGTGGAAGGAAGGTCTTCTAGACCCACAAATTGTCGGTGACATGATAGATCAGGCGATGATAAAACTCACTGATCGTCAATCAGCCAAGGAAGCTTGGAAAGACTTTGTTCTACCGGATGATATTGTCGCCATTAAAATAAATCCGATTGGTGGCAAGGATTTCAGTACGCACCATGTTATCATCGATAAGATCGTAGAAGGGCTTTACGGTGTTGGGGTTTTAGAAAACCAGATTATCGTCTGGGATCGATTTGAGAAACATCTTGTCAATGCTGGTTATCAGATTAACCAGAGTGACAAAGATGTACGACATTTCGCTTCTGACAGTGATGAGATCGGTTATGATGAAGCAGTCTTTTATGAAACTGAAAACGACATCGAAATACGGCGTGAAGGCCAAAGCACACGCTCAAACTACAGCAAAATCCTAACGCAGATAGCTACAGTCATCATCAATGTCCCGGTCATGAAGCACCACGCCATAACAGGTGTGAGTGGATGCTTAAAGAATATTACGTTTGGCGGTGTGGATAATACGCGACGATTTCATTCTAATCCATTGAACTGTGATCCAGCTGTTAGTGAGATTTTTGCCCACAAAGTGATTAAAGATAAACTGGTTTTAAACATTGTTGACGCGCTTCTAGCGGGATTTGACGGTGGTCCCATCTATGATCCCAATGGGGTTTGGAAGCATGGTCGAATCTTTGCCAGTACCGATCCGGTGATTCTTGATCAAATCGCGCTTGAAGCGATCGATGAGAAACGGACAGAAATGGGACTTTCTTCTATCAAAACGATTGCCAAACACATTCGGTCTGCGTCCAAGGCGAAGCTCGGAACAAATAATTTGGATGACGCAGACCTTAGGGATGTCAAAATATAAAGGAATAAGGAATGAAACTTGCGAACCATGTTGCTATCGTTACTGGCGCTGGACGTGGTATTGGTAGAAAAACGGCTTTGGTATTGGCTAAGGAAGGAGTGGATCTCACCTTAGCTGCACGATCTGTATCAGAAATTGAGGTGGTTGCTGATGAAGTACGTGCTCTTGGACGAAAGGCGTTGGCAATCCCAACTGATGTGACACAGAAGTCACAGGTTGAAAGCATGGCGCAAAAAACCTATGACGCGTTTGGGAAAGTGGACATCTTGGTTAACAACGCAGGTTTAGCCAAACATAACCTGATTCCCAATATCGAGGAACAGGATTGGGATGATCAGATTGCCGTGAACCTAAAAGGCACCTTCTTATGTACACAGGCGGTTTTTAGGCAAATGTGTGACCAGAAATACGGTCATATTGTCAATGTTTCATCGGGAGCAGGGAAAGTTGGACCACCGAGCTTCGGCGCCTATAGTGCGGCAAAATTTGGTGTGGTCGGTTTGACTGAAGTTACATACGCTGAGGGGCGACGACATGGGGTGAAGGCTTACGCTGTCTGTCCTGGAGCAACTGATACTAAAATGCGTAGGGATAACCACCCTGATGATGTCATAGAGCACTTGATTCAACCAGAAGATGTTGCGAATTTGATTCTTTTTCTGGTCACCCAACCGAGACAAGCGCACATTTCAGAAGCCATAATTCGGACACCATTGATGTAGTGAGACAGATCACATCGGCAGATTAACAGGATCCCCGGTTTCAATAGATTCGTATGCGGCCAGCGCAATTTCTGTGGCCGCTCGGCCATCGGCACCAGTGACTGGTGGTGGTGTTCCATTGACGACAGCATCAATGAATGCACGTATTTCAGCTCGTACTGGACTTTCCACTTCAATTGAGGAAATAGGGAAATCTTCGCTGCTTCCATCAAATCTCTTAATTTGAATCTTCGAATCCCCATCCCAGATCTGCGGGAAAAAAACAGATCCCTTCTCACAATCAACACGTCCGCCATAACCCCCGATAGCTGAAACCTGACCGGAGTGTAGGAGGCCAATGGCGCCACTTTCGAAATTCAGAGAAGCGACGACAAGATCGGCATAGTCTGCTTCGTGCTGGATATAGATGCCTCCAGCGGCATAAACTTTCTTGACCTCCCCGCATGTCCAACGCATAAAGTCGAGTTCGTGTGCGTTAACCTCCATCAAAAATCCACCGCATTTTTCGCGTTGCATCCGCCAATCGGTATGATAGCTACCACCTTGCCATGGTCCACCAATACGATGCACGTGTATGCTAATTGGCTTTCCCATCTGTCCACTTACAACAACATCCCTCACTTTTGAGTGAGTTGCGTGAAATCTGCAAACCAAACCGATACCCAAGCTCACTTGCCTTTGTTCTGCGGTTTTGATCATGGCATCGCAGTCTATAAGCGTAGTCGCCATCGGTTTTTCGCAAAAGACGTGCTTACCTGAATTCATGGCATCAATTGATATGGTTGCGTGCAAGAATGGTGGAGAGGCGACAAATACAGCATGAATCCGGTCATCACTAAGCAATCTATGATAATCAAGTGTATAAGATGCATTGACTTCCTCTGCCAAACTCTTTGCCCTGTTTTCATTAAGATCACTCACAAATATAATTTCAACACCTTCAATTTGGTTGGCTTCCAGCACCAAACTTCTGCCCATGCCGCCAGCACCAACTAGACCAATTCCAAAATTCTCCATCCAAATACCGTCCCACAAATTTAATGATAATCTGGGATTATAACATAACCACGCTCACTGGCAAAAGTTGAATCCAAAGCGTATCTGAGGTATAATTACATCCGTGTTGGTTAATATGCGATTTGAATTTCAGGTTGATTTGTTGGAGGTTTATTCTTTCTGTTAACTTACGATCAAAGCAGGAGATAAAAAATGTTTTCACAAAGGTTTCCGATTTATATTTGGATGGCAGCTTTTATCGGAATATTGTTTTTGCCCGTATCAACATCAGCGGAACTAGATTCCGCAGAAACAGAACCGAATCCAGTAGAAAAGATTGAAGTTCAAATTTTTAGTCACGTCAGTAATGCTGATGCCTTACAAATCCGCCGATTACTTCGTCCCTATGTTGAACCGGAAAACGTGAATTTTCGTGATTTCATCGATGTTCATGGTCGAAAAAGCCATCATACTACGCTTGTTGAAATTACTCCCAAAAAAGGGCGATACGTTCATGTCTATCGCATCATACGCCAATTAAACGACCACCGTTTTCGTGGTATTGGTGCCATCAGCAAAAATTACGTTGTCAAGTCTAATGCAACTGTATCTGGAGTTATGTTTGCACATGCTGGTTGGTCTCGCAGTTACATTCGAAATGTTCCGTTCTGGCGCAACTGGCGTGGAGAGACCTCTGCTGTTAATCATGCGCTGGTCACCCCAGGATTATTTGAACAGAAGTTCGTTTTCAGTGATAATGACCAGTTTGATTTGTTGCGAATGGAAGCGGGAAAAGGCGAACACATAGTCCGGATTCGCGGGGAAATCGCGGGGTTTGACGGCTCGTATCCCATTTTATCTGTCCGAAAATTTACAATTGATTATCTTCGTGAGCCCCGGTTCAGACATCAAATAGATCTTGAGAAATTCGAGAAAGACGAGACTGAATCACCAAAAGAAAACAGCGGGCAACGAAAAGCTGATAGTGAAGGCCAATAGAGATATTTGCTGATTCGTTTACTAAAGGCTCCCAGTCTTTAAATAAAAATCTGTCCTGTTAGCCAGAATGAGTAAAATCTTCCTCAAAGATATGGCATATCGTCAAGCACGAGTTGTCTTGACGATAATTGGTATCACCCTCTTGATTGCGCTCATCCTATTCTTAGGCGGTATTATGAATGGGATGAAGATTCAGGCCCGTCAATATGTGGACTCAACTGGCGCAGACATTTGGATTTCTGCTAAAGGATCAGGAGGTGCATTTATTGGTTTTTCCCTTCTGGTACCGGAATACCTTGCTTTCCTCAGACATGACAAAAGACTGGCGGCCAATTCTGTGTCTCCTCTCGTTTTTGCCCAAGCGCGACCAATCATCAGAGGAAAGGCCCAAAAAGCCATTGTTGTCGGTTATAAACGCGACAAACTTGGTGGACCTCGCCACGCAATTGTAGGCAGAATGTTCACACCAAGCGAATTTGAGGATTATCGGCCACAAGATCTCCCGCTAGCAGAAGTTGTCGTCGACGAAAAGATGGATCTCACTATCGGTGAAAGAATCATGATTGGCGGGAAAGAGCTAAAAGTTGTTGGTAAAACAAAAAGTCTAATGTTCGTTCTTGACACACCACTTCTTTTTATGGATATCCGAACAGCCCAAGATGTGTTACTTGATAATTATCTGCACGTCAATATGATGATTGCCAAAAGCAAGGACAACCACAACGTATCAGAAATTGCTACAGATCTAGATCAGCAAGGTTTAATTGAAGTACGAACACTTGACCAAACACTCGCTGACATTATTGATACCTACGTTGATGAACCGATGAAAGCAGTCATGTTCCTGGAAGTTATGCTCTGGTTTACGGCTCTTGTTCTGGTAACAATGATTACTTACGTAACCACACTTGAGAAAACACAGGAAATCGGTATTTTGAAAGCAATTGGAGCATCTAATCATTATGTGATGTTACTGATCTTAAAGCAAGTCGCGCTTACCTCTGTCATCGGTGTTGTCTTTGGACTGATCCTATCCTATCTTTTCGCACTATTCGCACCAATCTTCGTAAGAATAGATCCTGTTGAATCGGTTGTGGTATCAGCCATCAGTTTCGTGGTTTGTTGCGCTGGGGGGATTGGCGCAGGGCTTCGGGCAACCCTCGTTGACCCAATGGTTGCGTTCAGAGGAGAGATCTGATGATTATTGAAGCCAAAGGCTTAACCAAAAAATTCGGTCAATCAGCCGCAGAAATTGTAGCTGTCAACCAAGTTGATATTAGTATTAAGATGGGTGAGCTTGTCATGATCATGGGAGATAGCGGATGCGGCAAAACCACCTTGATCAGTCTTCTCGGTTGTATTCTGACCCCTGACGAAGGGGAACTTCGCATCAATCAAAAATTAGTTGACTATGAAAATGACGATCTATCGTTAATTCGCCGTAGAGATGTTGGATTTGTATTTCAATTGTTCAATCTCATACCCTACTTGACAGCATTAGAAAACGTGATGCTTGCCATGGATATATCAAATACCAGAGGTTTCGAAGCAGAAAAACGGGCTAAAAATTTGCTCACACGTGTTGGTCTGGAACATCGCTTAAGCCACCGTCCTGGGCAACTATCAGGTGGTGAAAAACAGAGGGTTTCTTTTGCACGCGCCTTGGCTAATCAACCCAAGATTATCTTCGCCGATGAACCCACGGCCAACCTTGACAGTCGACAGAGTCAGAATTTGATGGAGCTAGTGCGAGAACTCCGTCAGGATGGTCAGACCACCATAGCCATCGTAACACACTATCAGGAATTAAGGAAAAATGCTGATCGAGTAATACACATGAAAGATGGAAAAATTATCTGAATTTTATAAGAGGGAAATCGATGAGAGTTAAAAGCTTGACTGGTAGTTTGTTTGTCATTTTACTGTTTGTGAGTGTGTGCCTGTCACAGGCACAAGAAGTTGGTGGTTTAGACATGCAGATGGTGGCAATGGAGCAACTTGGGTTGACAGGTGGTGGATTTACGTGGATTGATGGAACGCCGTATTTTCGTACGCAACTGCAGCCGGAAACCACCTTTGGAAAAATTGGTATAGGGCTTGACCTGGTTCTCCTTCTTGGCAATGTAGCCAACGAAGAAACTGGTGAAAATGAGTTCAAAGTATTGGCTGAAAATGGTGAAGAGTGGAATAGTCTAAGCAACTATCTGCGTGCGCTTCGTTTCGTTCGGTATGGTCAACCGGCTGAGCCATTTTACGCCCATTTCGGTGCCTTTGACTACGTAACTATCGGTCACGGTTTCATCATGTCGGGTTACTCAAACCATGATCGGCGTGGGTTGCGTTTAAACGCGCGGTTACAGAATAAGTTCGGTATTGAAACAATCATCAACGATATGGGATCCCCTTCTGTTTTGGGTGGACGTGTTTATTACCGACCGTTAGGTCGTTTTGAGTTAGGGGGTACATATCTAACCGATACAAATCCCGATTTGGATTTGGATAATGATCCCAAAACAGATGAAGACCCACTTGTAGCAATGGGGGTTGATGCGGGGATATCGATTGTGAGCAGTGATACCTTACAAGTAGACCTCTATAACGATCTTGTCTTTTTGAATACCAAGGTTGGGCCAAATGGTGAAACAGAGTTGGCACAAGGAAATTCCACAGGCATAGGACTTTCAGCTTTTAAGTCAATCTTCAAATTAGAGTATCGAATTCTCGGTGAAAAGTTTCTTCCAACGATATTTGATCACAATTATGATGTGTCAGCACCAACATTTCTCGGATTAGATGAGAAAAAGGATGGGGTTTCCAGAAACGGGTTTTACTCACTAATTACATCATATATACTTCCTAAGGTTAATTTGATTGGTACTTTTGAGGGCTATAGCGATAGCGATCCGAAGATGTATTTGGGCGTTTCTGAGGACGGGCTAATCGACAAACTATCGCTTCGTGCTTTCTACACCAAACGAAATATCGGACAAAAGTATATAGATAATGACGGGAAAGAAGTAGATCCCGACTTTTTTGAGGATATAGCTCGGCTTGACGAGAAGTCAGCTTTTACAGTGCGATTGGGATACGAGATCATTTCCGCAGGCATACCGCTTGAGTTTGGCATTATCCACCAATATACCTTCCAGCAAACGGTAGATGATGACGGTGAAAAATCATTCAAACCAATTAAAACAACATCGTTCGAAATTGGTGTAAAATTGGATTTCTAGACCAAGACCGAAATCACTCAAATCGATTGAGTTGGCCAATCTTAACCTTTGACCAAGTTGTTGTAAGCTTATGCTTTAATTCGACCGGGCGGGGTTTGCCCGGCCCACCATCTCGGATATCATCCCCCCTGATTTCGACATCATCAAAACGGGCTTGCGCATCTGAAACAATTAAGCCGGCTTGACCGGACTCGAGTGGGTCCGGATCAATGGCTGAGAATACCTGATCGTCAATTTGGAATTCAAGCAGATCGCCGTTAACAGTTGCTCGAAGGTTATACCATTTATCCTTCTCTGCTACAAAAGGGAAAGGTATGATAGACCAATTCTCTGGAGTTGCTTTGGCAATAGTTGCCCTTTCATTGGCGTATTCAATGAAGAACAGGTAGCGTGTATCTTCTTCGCCCCGATCGAAAATCGTCATTCCGAGATATGGGGTGTCGAAAATATTTTTCTCTTTTCCTAGTTTAGCTCGACATGACATCGAATAGTCTAACCAATCCAAATCTCCTGTAGTCCAGAGACTCATAAAGCCTTCAAGGAAGATTTCTCCAACTGCTTCCCCACTATCAATCCACCATTTCTCGACTTTTGGATCCTCGTTGAATATTTTCCATTCCTTGGTATTTTTGTCTTCAAAGTCATCACGCCAAATACCAGCCACGCAAATACCTGATATCAATAACGACCATACAACGAAAAAAAACGGTTTCATAACTAACACCTCATCTATTTTTTTTTCTAGATGAAAGCCAAAACTCGGGCAGGCGCCGCAGAACTTCTGGCTAACTTCATTGGTGCAATAACAACATAAAAATGTTTAGGCAAATTACCCAGATTTTTTAGATCTTCGATTTGTGGAATTCCCGCTCCGAGAAAAGCAAGATGAGCCGGAGGCAGTCCGTCCTCTTGATGGCCGGCTAACGCATCAATGCTACATGCATCAGTTCCCACAACTTTTATTTCCTTTTCTACAAGTAACTCAGCAGCATCTTTGCTATATCCAATCCACTTTTGGTTAAAGATTTCCTCGTTAACCAAGCGGTCCATTCCAGTTCGAAGAAAGACGATACTTTCTACACCAATGTCACCGTTTTCAGAAACCCAATTCTGCAGATCTTCTGCTGTTACTTGGTCACCAGGTTGCTTACTGTTGGATAGATCAATCAAGACCGCTTCACCAGTGAGTTTGTCAATTGGAATCTCTGCAACCGTGTAACCATCTGCATACATCAAGCATGGCACATCAATATGAGTTGCGCAGTGACCAGATAGATCTACACGACTTTCAAAGTAGCCGTCTTTTTCAATCGTTGCCGTATCGTAAATTCTAACCGGATCGATTGGAAGCTCACGCGGGCTGTTTTCATCTACTTGGTAGGAGAGATCAATAACCTTCTGAAAATTCAATTGCATTTACTTTTCTCCTTTATTATTCAATTTACAGTTCTCTTTCAGCATTTATCCAACCGTAAGACTCAAGTTTTCGATAAAGTGTTCGAAGGCCAATTCCCAAGATTTCAGCTGTCTGTTTTTTATTTCCGCTAGTTTGCTCAAGAGTTTTGTGAATTGCCTCTTTCTCAATTTCTTCCATTGTCATACCAATTGTGCCGACAGAATCTCCAGCCGGACCTTCTGTTTGCTGTGGTACCTTCTGAGTATCAGTAAAAAAATCTTCAATCGAAATTGACTCTGTCGTCGTCAGGATAACGGCGGTTTCGATTGTATTACGCAACTCACGAATGTTGCCTGACCAATCTTGCTTTTTGAGGTAATCCATTGCTTTAACCGTGATTTCTGAGATTGGTTTAACATGCTCACGGCTTAACTCCTTGATGAAGACGTCAACCAACAACGGAATATCCTCTCGCCTTTCACGGAGCGGTGGCACTCTCAGTCGAAATCTATTGATGCGGTGATACAAGTCCGGTCGGAAATCCTTGTTCGTCACTGCTTCTTCCAGGTCTCTATTGGTAGCGGCAATAATGCGAACATCAACTGTGATTGTTTTGTCACCACCAACTCTGGTAAATTCGCCCTGTTCCAAGACGCGGAGGAATCGAACTTGGGCTTCAAGTCCCATTTCACCAATCTCATCAAGGACAAGTGTACCATTATGACTCTGTTCAAAGATACCCAATTTTCTGCTTGTCGCGCCAGTGAATGCGCCCCGTTCATGCCCAAAAAGCTCACTTTCAAGCAACGTTGGCGTCAGGGCTGCACAGTTAATCACCTTATATGGCTTATCTGTTCGACGACTATGATTATGTATCGCTTTAGCAATCAGTTCTTTACCAACACCATTTTCGCCTGTAATAAGTACTGTCGCATTTGTTGGTGCTACTTGCCGGGTCAGGCGAAAAAGCTCAATCATCGGCTTTGAACGTCCAATAATGTTATCGAATCCAAACTTATCATCAAGTTGCTCGCGCAGGTTCACATTTTGAATGAAGAGTGCCCATTTTTCTAACGCGTTTCGAACGGTTTGACGGAGAATATCAATATTCACTGGTTTTTGCAGATACGATATTGCACCAGCATGCATCGCCTTAACCGCACTGTCAACTGTTCCATAACCAGTTAAGATAATGACCTGTGTGTCTGGCGCTCTATCACGGATATGGGTCAAAAGCTCAATTCCGCTTAGATCTGGCATCTTCAGGTCAGTGATGACAACGTCAATCCTTTCTTCATCAAGTGTTTTCAAGGCCTCTCGACCACCCGCTGCGGCATAGAGATCATACCCTTCACGTTCAAGGACTTCCACTGTTGCTTCTACACTTGATTTTTCGTCATCTACAACCAGAATTTTTGCGCTCATGTGTTTTGGGTTACAGGGATTTGAATTGAAAAATTTGCACCGTGCCCAGGACGGCTCTTAACATTGATGGAACCACCGTGCGATTCGACTATTTGCTTTACAATTGCGAGCCCCACTCCTGTTCCTTCCTCCTTTGTTGAGAAGAAAAGATCGAAGATTTTATCGATATAAACTGGCTCAATGCCATCACCAGTGTCTTGAACTTCGATTTGCAGTTTATTGGTTAAGTCTTTAGCTCTAATAGTCAATACCCCGCCGTTTTTCATTGATTGACTGGCATTGATAATCAAGTTAAGAAATACCTGTTTGAATTGGATCGGGTCAAGCTCAACAGGTGGCAGATTCTCAATATCACGGCTAATCTCAATATTCTGACTTTGGATTTCTGGCTCGTTGAAGTCAAGAACTTCCTCAATTAATTCTATCGGTTTGGATAGCTCAAAGTTTGGCGGGGGTAACTTTGTGTATCGACGAAAATTTGTTAATATTAAATCAAGCCGGTCAACTTCTGTATGAACACGATGAATTCTATTGGCTAAATTAACATCATTTCCATGACTTTGCGAGAAATCCTCTTCTAAAAGTTGCAGATTCATGCTAATGCTGTTCAGTGGGTTCCGAATTTCGTGAACTAGCTTTTGGGTCAGAACACCAATTTGCGCCTGCTCTGTTTGTGTTTGCCAAGGTTGTTTGTGAATTTGCTTACTTCGTCTTGTAATCAGAATCCCAATTCCCACTCCTACAAAAAGACATCCCGGCACAGCAAACCACAAGATGTTTTCCATGGTATCAATCAGGAGATAATTTTATGACGGCAGGATTTTTGGATGTTGCGATGTAGCAATCCGTGAATTTTTTTAAATGTTTTTTCTGTTCCTCACGTGCCTCATCGATAGTATCAAATCCGGTGATAATGACCAGATATTTTTCTCCGACCTCCTTAATTTCTGTGTTTGAATTTTCTGCCAGATCTTGCTTTTGCCTTTCCGCTCTTTGTCTACGATCAAATGTAGCGACTACTACAACGTAGCCTAAGTTCTCTTTCTTAGTCTCGGTATTAAACTCATTGGAAACGTTTTCCTCTGCTTCCGCTTGTGTCAAATCCACATCTGAGGTTGTTGCTACCTTGTCGGGTTGCGAATTGTCTGCAACTGGATTTTCGTATTCCGATTCAATTTTCTCAATTTTCGGTTTTTCTGGGTTTTTGATAATCGGTTGGTCCGGTTGATTCATAGGAAAGGCTTGTGCCAATTGTTGATCTGGTTGTGAACTTAAGGTAGTAAACAGAAACGTGAGAAGAATCGCAATTTCAAGCAGGATACCAAAGATCAAAATGAGGCTGACGATTTGGCTGTACAAAAACACAGTTTCATCTTTTGCTGCGATTGGAAAATTGTGCGTACTGATGGCATCGACGGCACTGTAGATCCACAATACAGGAAAGGCAATCAATCCAATAACGCTTAATGTGTCAATCTGATGATATATCGGATAAATCAAAAAGGCTTGGATTAGAATAATGTCAATAGCTTTAGGAAGGCGACGATCAATAAGTTGCGTAAATCCCGGAATCAAAAGAGATATAATTCTGGTAAATGTCAGTTCGGGAGCCATGGGTACATCACGGATGCTGTTTACACAGATTCACTAAAACGCAACGTGCGTTACCTTAGGAAGTCTGAGGTGTGTTTATTTGAAATTTTTGCTTCCAAATATGAACTATTGGACTTGCAACGAAAATCGATGAATAAGTGCCAATTAGGACTCCGATAATCAATGCAAGCGCGAACGTATTTATTTCCTCACCGGCAGTTGAGAAGAAATAAATCAGCAACACAACAGTTAGTGTTGTCAGTGATGTAATAACTGTTCGACTGAGTGATTGATTGATGCTCTTATTTAAAATGTGTAGATCGTCTGCACCCTTCATTATCTTCTGATTTTCACGTATTCGATCAAAAACAACAATCGTGTCATTCAATGAGTAACCAATAATAGTCAAAAAAGCAGCGACAGTTGGAAGATTAATCTCAATTTTTAGTAGAGAGAAAATACCGAGTGTAATCAACACATCATGAATGAGCGCGACAATTGCTCCGACGCCGAATTGAAACTGAAATCGAAAAGAAATATATGCAAGCAGAATTAAGATTGAAGTCAAAATTGACCATAATGCTGCCCACTCTAAATCTTTTCCAACACTTGGTCCAACCTCGGAAATATTAAGTCCGCCAGTAACAACTTTCAACGAACTATCATTAGCTGAAAGTAACCCGGTGGCTATTGTCTGACCAACACTGATATCACCTTTTTCAACATTTGTTTCAGTTACAGAAATAATAGCTTCTTTTTTCGTTAGATCGAGTTGAATCGATGCTAGGGGATAACCGAGTTCAGTTAGTTTGCTCTTCAGTTGGTCTTTAGTTACCTGATCAAATTTGGCGCGAATTTTTACTCCCCCACTAAAATCTATTCCAAAACGAGGGCCTCCATGAGAAATTAGCGAGATGATGCCAGCAAGGATTAATACCATAGATAACATAAAACCGATGTTTCTTCTTCCGAGAAAATCAATTTCTGTGTCCTTTAGTAATTCCAACTCTTGAGTCTCCTTAAATACTTAGTTTTTCCAATTGTTTTTTCCCAATTGTCCAGCCATAAATTTCCCGTGTTACCACAATGGCGGTAAACATGCTAGCAAGAATTCCGATACTGAGTGTAATGGCAAATCCTTTAATTGGTCCAGTACCAAAATTATATAAAACTATGGCGACTGCAAGCGTTGTCAGGTTAGCATCCAGAATCGTCCAAAATGCACGTTGATAGCCATTTTCAATCGCTGACCAAACTGATTTATCTGCACGTAATTCTTCGCGAATTCGCTCAAAAATCAGGACATTTGCATCAACCGACATACCAATGGTTAGTACTAAGCCGGCAATTCCCGGTAGGGTCAGTGCAGCACCAAGCCCAGCGAGAGCGCTAAGAACAATCAGCATATTGAAAGCCAAAGCGATTACAGCAACCAAGCCAGACATTTTGTAGTAAACTAAGATAAATATCACAACCAATATCATTCCCAAAAGGCCAGCTTTAATACCATTTTCAATTGACTGTTTTCCAAGTGTCGGTCCTACGGTCCGTTCTTCAGCGATCTTGACACCCACCGGAAACGCCCCTGATTTCAAAATATTAGCCAGATAACTGGCTTCCTCGAAAGTGAAGTTGCCGGAGATCTGAGCACTTCCTGATGGAATCGGTTCTCGGATTGTAGGTGCAGATTGTACTCTTCCATCAAGCAAAATGGCCAAGTTCTCACCAACATGATCCGTTGTAACTTCAGCAAATTTTCTTCTTCCATCTCGATCGAGTCGAAGCGCAACGACTCTCTCAAAACCCGTTGCCCCCGTGTCAGGGTAAGCATCGGCAATTCGATCGCCTGTCAGCAAAACTTGGTCTTTTAGAACATACCAGCCGTCAGATTCTTCAGTACTACCTACTTTCCCATAGTAGATTTTTGTATTTTCAGGAATCTTGTCGGGAGGTGGTGTATTGGCCGATCCGGCCCAAATATTCCCACCACTTGGATTTTTTTCGACCAGTTTGAATTCCAGCAGTCCCATTGTCTTAACAATTCTGAGCGGTCCAGAAGAGTCTTTAGCTCCCGGTAACTCTACCACAATACGGGGCCGATTCGCTTCACGTCGAATCGATGGCTCGGAAACTCCAAAGGCATCCACACGGTTCCTCAAAACTGTTAAGACCTGGTCTATTGATTCATTTTTATACTCAGTTATTTGATCCGGATCTATGCGGATTCCATAAACAACCTGAGTGTCTGAAGATGAGCCTTCTTCACTTGGTTCATTAAAATACTGTAGACTATTGAGGATTTCTTTAGCAGTGGCGAGATATTCTTCTTTCTTAACACTATCAATTGCAATACGGTTGGGGATATTAACGAATGCTTTCAGCCAGTAATCGGTAACTTCAATACTGCCCGGTGAAACTTTCCACAGTGTTTTTTCATCTCGCAGGCGTCTACTGATAATTTGACTGGTGCTGGAACTACCTTCTGAATCCGCCGCATTCGTGTATTGCACGGAGATAATAGTTTTGTTTCCCACTTTTTCGAATCGGTACAAACCCAATCCAAGTTCGGTAAGCTGATCTTTTAAATCAGCTTGATCTACCTGTTTATCAAATGTGGCTTGAATACTGATACCACCATCAACATTACGGCAACGAATTTTTTCAGCACGCATTCTGCTCGGTATTACATTCATACGGCTTCTAATCATGGCTTCCATTGACTGTTCAATGTCGACTGCCAGTACAAGATGAACACCTCCTCTCAAGTCTAGTCCCAGTTTAAGGCGCTCATCAGGAAGTATACGACGCAGAGCAGCAGGCATACTGCCATAAAGGTTTAGATCGTCGATTTTATTGGTTTTTGCCTTTTCAGAGAGAAATTTTATGTGAAATTCACGATTCTCCGTGGTTTCAAAGATGTAATCTTCTTCCTCTTCAGATAACCCAATTTCATTGAGTTGACTACGTAAGATATCGGAAAGTTGATTTACCACTTTCCTATAATTCATTCCTTCAGGATACCTAACTTCATCAGTTTCTTGCAGACTGATTTTTAGTGTATGGTCGTCGGTAACATCAAACGCGGGCAGTCTTTCCTGCATCCAGAGAGGAAGGTAGCCATATAGCTTGTCATAAGATTGATTCGGTGTTGGAAGCAGATACAAAATCGAAAACAAAAGCACGGTTAGAACTAAAGCTAGCTTCCAAGCACTAAAATTGTACATTAATTTCTCCAATAAATAATATACGCCTGAGAGGATTTGAACCCCCGACACGAGGCTTAGGAAGCCCCTGCTCTATCCGCTGAGCTACAGGCGTGCAAAACTGTTTGCCTGAAAATTATCAAGCCATAAGTATATCATATCACCCTCTAAAATTCAATTAGAGAAAAGATGTTCTCGTGAATAAATTTTTCACGGCCGTTAAGAAAGGCCAGCTCAATCAGCACAGCGATTCCGACTAAATCTCCACCAAGCTTTTTAACCAGATTAATCGTTGCTGCAAGTGTCCCTCCGGTAGCAATCACATCGTCGCAAATAACGACTCGGCTTCCATGAGAAAAGGCATCTTGGTGAATTGCTAGTGTACTACTGCTACCATACTCGAGTTGGTAACTCTCTTCGTAAGTTTTGTATGGCAATTTCCCACTTTTTCGAATCGGTACAAAACCAATCCCAAGTTGGTATGCCAAAACGCTGCCTAAAATGAACCCACGTGCATCAATACCAGCAACCATGTCTATATTTTGATCTCTATATTCTTCGACAAAGACATCAATAACAGCTCGGAATGCTTCAGCATCTCCAAGCAATGGAGTGATGTCTTTAAAAACAATACCTTTTTCTGGGAAATCCGGAATATCGCGAATATATTCTGAAAAGTCGATCATTTGGCTTTTCCTTGTTAAGTTTCCTATATAATAGTTTAAATTGGATGACTTTTGTCATTTCACCTCTCATTGTTTTCGAGTACGGTCATGTAGTTCAAAT
>DTUY01000268.1:25726-47642 GCA_012963885.1 Candidatus Poribacteria bacterium
TCTGAAGGGATTAACAAACTGGATGGTTGGATTCTGCATACGTGGATGTGACTTCCATGCGAACCAGGTCACTCGCCACTGGTCACAAGATACACTCCCAAACAGATAATAATTGCGCCAAGAATCCGCGTTTTTGGCATAGATTCTTTGAACAACAACCAAGCAAAGAATATTGAGAAGATATAACCAAGGCTAAGCATTGGGTAGGCAATACTAAGTTTAACACGCGAGAGAATAACTAACCAAAGCATAGTGGTGAACCCGTAAATGCTGATACCACCAATGACAAATGGGTTTGTGAAAGCTTGGATGAGTTTGGGTGCTACATCTATCAACGAACCATCGATCCTACCAACTTTAATCATCCCCTGCTTCATGAGAATTTGTCCAATTACCGTCAGTAAAACGTTGAGTATCAATAAAATATAGTCTCTCATCCTTCACCATTTTAATGCTTGATGATTTCGCGAATTACATAGATTGGTTTGCTTTGAGATTCATGGTAGGTACGAATAACGAGTTCTCCGATAAGTCCTATTGAGATCAGTTGAACACCTGTAAACAATAAGAGCACACTAAGGATTAACATCGGCATGCGCTCATTTAAGCTTGTTTCAGAGAAGAAGTAGGAGAGCCATCCTTCCTTCTTCCCGCCAGGAAAAAAGAGCTTGCCGACTGAAAGGTAAGCTGAGATCACAAACCCGGCACAGAAGGAGAGAATTCCCATCAATCCAAAGATTTGGATTGGCCTCGTCGAGTAGCTCATCAGAAACCGAATCATAATCAAATCCAATATCACGCGCATAGCACGAGAGATTCCGTATTTCGATTGACCGCGTGTGCGAGGATAGTGGTTAACCTTGATTTCCGTGATCTTTGCACCGATGAGTTTTCCAAGCACGGGAATGAAGCGGTGGAGTTCACCATAGAGACGGATATTTTCAATTACATCACGCCGATAAGCCTTGAGTGTGCACCCGAAGTCGTGAAGTTTGACACCAGTTAGCCAAACTATCAACCGATTGGCAAGTATTGATGGTAATCGTCTAAGAACGAATCCATCCTTTCGGTTCGCACGCCAGCCACTGACAATATCGTAACCTTCTTCGATCTTGTTAAGCAACATTTCGATATCGTTGGGGTCATTTTGCAGATCCGCATCTATCGGTATAATGACGCTACCTTGTGAATGGTCGAAGCCCGCACTCATGGCTGCAGTCTGCCCAAAGTTACGTCTGAAACGGATGATTTGCACGTTTACATCAACAGAAGCAATCTCTTTCAAAATGCAGAAACTGTTGTCAATACTACCATCATCAATAAAAATAATTTCGTAAGTTCTCTTGAGCTTCGATAGTGCATCATGAAGCCGATCATAAAGCTCAGGTAGGTTCTCAACCTCGTTCAATAAAGGAACAACGATAGAAATTTCGACATTATTTTCTGATGCCATACACGTTTTTCGATTCTATATTAGCTTTTTGGATTAATCCAGATTATACATCAGTCGCACGATAATGTAAATTCTTTATTAAGTTTGACATTTGTCCATAACTTAACTATAATTTATGATCAGAATGTTTCTTCAAATGGAGAAACGAAAGGGGCTATTATGATTACGGTAACAGATACTGCTGCGGCAAAGGCAGTCTTACTATTGGAACAGTCGATGCAAGACAATCTTGAAGAGGACAAAGAACACGGCTTACGAATGAAAGTTGTCGGTGGTGGATGCTCTGGTTTTCAGTATGAACTCGGCTTTGATGAGCGAAAGAGCAATGATAAAATCACTGAGCACAACGGATTAAAAGTTTTGATCGATCCGCGCAGCCTGCTTTATCTTGCCGGATCAACCCTCGATTTCAATGATGGTTTAATGGAGTCCGGCTTCAAAATCACGAATCCAAACGCGAATTCGACATGTGGTTGTGGTGAATCTTTTAGCGTATAGATAAACGATTGCTTACTCTCTCCTTTTAATTCTCTTTTTATTTTTTGAGAGGGAATCCTTGTTGTATAATAATTCACTAACTATCCTACCTTAACATAATAAAGAACCCTTATGCGGTTTACTTATTTCTGGCAGTTGTGGCAGGTAATCCTAGCCCTGGCAGTGGTTGTCGGTATAACATCATTCGTTTATATCCGGCTCAAAAGTCCAGTCTCTTCAAGAGTACGTGCAATCCTCATCTGTCTAAGAATCTTGGCTGCAACTATCCTTCTCACTTGTCTGCTTGAACCAGTTCTAGTCCAGCAGATAGATATTACCCCACCGAATAACCTACTCATTTTAGCTGATAGATCGGAAAGTATGGAAATTCAAGATGTATTGCATAACGGTAAGAAAATTGACCGTATGTTTCCGGTGAACCATTTGCTATTCAGTCGAGATAGTGATTTCGTTCAGCAGCTGAGTAATCGTTTCGCTACGCATATTTACCAGTTTGATCAAGACCTTAAACAGGTCCCTCACAAAACTCCTGAAATCCAAACGGGCATAGGATTAACTGACATTACTGGATCTATTCAAACTGCCATAAATGAATGGCGTGGGCAAACAATCGCTGGTGTCGTATTAATTACTGATGGCGGGCACAATGTGTCAAAATTCGAGGTCGACCAATTTGTGGGTCTAAAGGTGCCAATCTACCCAATTGGTGTCGGTGACCCCGTCCCACCGAACGATCTAGGAATTACCAAAATCGAAGTCAGTCCTGTGAATTACACTGATCATAATGCAGAAATCAAGGTAACTATACGTAGTATCGGCTATATGGGGAAGAAAATTCGCTTGATGCTTAAACAGGACGACCGCGTTATAGGCACAGAAACAACTACCTTGTCAAATCAGGAGAATCAAACTGTTACGTTCACTATTACCCCAAGAGAGGAGGGAGTGCTTCAATACCTTGTTTCGCTACCTACACTAGAAAATGAGGTGACAACCGACAACAACCAGAAAACATTCACACTTAAAGTTGTCAGGTCAAAACTCCGTGTCCTTTATACCGATGGGCAGCCACGCTGGGATTACGCTTTCTTAAAACGCGTATTGGAAAGAGATCCAAACATAGAAGCAACCTGTTTGGTCTTATCGCTAAAAAAAAGGAATACACGAATCCAGCCAGAGTTTCCAAAAAATGAAGCGGAATTACTAGCTTATGATGTGCTAATTATTGGTGATATTAAAGCAAATGAACTTACTTCAAATCAACAACAAATAATTAAGAGTTTTGTTGAAGAGCACGGCAAGTCAATTGTGTTTTTAGGTGGGAAAAATTCGCTAGGCAGAAACGGTTTAGGACGTTCAGAGATGGCTGATTTACTGCCAATCGTTTCACCACCAATTGGTTGCCGTTTTCGGGATCAAGATTTCTCACTCCGTTTAACAACACAAGGTAAATTCCATCCCATTATGCAACTTGGAGAAACAAGCAAATTAAACGATGCTATCTGGCGGGATTTGCCTCCGCTCCCAAGACGAATTGGTGGGTTTCAACTCCGGAGTGGGGCAACAACGCTAGCTGAATTTCACCAATCAAAATCACCCGAACCAATCATTGTTTTTCAGCCGCATGGCCTTGGGAAGAGTTTGTTAATTGCCGCTGAAGGCCTTTGGAACTGGGGGTTTGGAGTATGGGATTTCAAAGATGAAGATGACAGCTATTCTCGCTTTTGGGGGCAGGCAATACGGTGGCTGGCAAGCCAACCTTCTACTAAACAGATCCATATTATTGCTGATAAAAACACGTATCTAATTGGTGAAAAGATTAAAGTAACCATTTACACTTATGATAAAAACTATCAACCCTTTGATAATGCAAGGCTTAAGGTTGATGTTGCACTTCCAGACAAAAAAGTTTTCCGAATTCGAACTAATCAAGATGATTCAGTATCCGGCAGATATATAGCGGAATTCTTGGTAGATCAGGAAGGTAAATATACGCTAACAGTATCAGGCACTTTTGGTGGTGCGTCTATCGGAGAAGACAAGGTGACAGTTTTTGCTGAGCAACAAGTTGCTGAATTTGAGAATCCACAACTCAACCAAGGATTACTAACATCACTAGCAGAACAGACAGGAGGTATGTACTTACCTATCGCAGAAGCGAGGTCACTACCTGGTCAAATTAAAAACTCTCGAGAATCAATTTTTGTCACCGAGGAAAAAGATCTCTGGGATAGTCCAATTATATTAATTCTTGCTGCGGGATTGCTCGGAACCGAATGGTTTTTGCGCAAATGGAAAGGTTTGGTCTAATCCAACCAGTTCAGTTCGATTCTATTGCGCTCAGGGTATCCCTACTGATCATCCGATACAGTTCTTGACTATATCCGATGCAAAATATTTGACCAATTTGTAATGTAGGTGCTCGCAAATTACCGCTGCGACCAATCGAAGCCATTAGGATTATCGATCTATCGCGTTGCCTCGGTGTAAAAACCTCGATTTTTTTACCCTTGGCAACATAGACTCGCGAAGCCTCTTGAATTAACTTCCATGTGAATTCGCGGTCAAATTTTTCCTTGTTTGCATAGCTATACTGTGTAACTTGAAAATTGTTTACGTCAAGAACCTCTTGCGCTTTCTGGCAGGAAGTTCAAGATCGTCGAAAATAGAACCAGTCGATTATCATGAATTTTCTGTGTTACCCTTTTGGCTGATTGACCTTGCGGCTTCGCAGATCCACTGAATTTCTTGGTTGTTGACTGTCCGGAGATCAATCCAAAAACAGTCGTCTTGGACCCGACCAACAATTGGTCTTGGCTGGTTGCGAAAGCATTTGGCGATTGAGCTTGCAGTCAGTCGCTCCGATTTCAATACGATTGCCAAACTCGGCAAATTAGCAACAGGTAAAGATCCGCTGCCAATTTGAGCGAGGCTTTCCTCAATGGTAACTTGGATTTCGTCTCCTAAAGTTTCACCCAGTTGTCTTAGCAGATGATTCCCTACTTGTTGGAGTTCGTCCAACGAACGCGTGTACCAGTGAAGCATCGGCAGTTTCTTATCTAGGTTGAAGTCGTTGAGATACAATCTCAGTGTGGTTTCCAAAGCAGCGATTGTCAGTTTTCCAACTCGCAAGGTACGCATGATTGGGTTCTTGCGGATTTTCTTGATCATTCCACCTTTTCCAACAATGATGCCAGCCTGGGCCCCGCCTAGCAATTTATCCCCACTAAACAAGACGAGATCGACGCCTGCATCAATCCGATCACGCACAATCGGCTCACTTGGCAAACCGTATTCACTTAAATCAATAAGTGATCCACTACCCAAATCTTCTACTGTTGGAATGTTATATTGCTTTCCGAGTTCGACAATTTCATGCATCTCCGGCATTTCTGTGAACCCAACAATTTGATAGTTGCTGGGATGGACTTTTAAAAGCAAAGCAGTATTTTCATTAATAGCTTTTTCGTAATCCTCCAGATGGGTTCGATTGGTTGTACCAACCTCTTTTAGAATAACTCCACTGGATTCCATAACATCCGGGATTCTGAATGCCCCACCAATTTCTATTAATTCGCCGCGTGAAACAACCACTTCTTTACCGTGTGCAAAGGTGTTAAGCACCAGAAAAACTGCCGCTGCGTTGTTATTAACAACTGTTGAGGCTTGGCATCCGGTAAGTTTCTGCAGAAGCGGTTCTGTAATTTGGTCTCGGTGCCCTCTTTTACCAGAGGCAAGATCAAATTCCAAGTTAACACAGTTCTTTGCCGCTTGAATCAAACTCTCACAGGCCACATCGCTAAGTATCGACCTCCCAAAATTTGTATGTGTGATCGTACCGGTTACGTTGACGATCGACCGTAAGTTTGGAGTCATGATTGATTTAAGTCGTTCTTGAACCGTCTCCGCAATCATTGACTCATCCGGCAGATTCACTGCTCCCGGCGTACATCCTATCTGCTGACGGATATCTAAAATAACTGATCGCAAGACTTCTGTTATCAGATTCCGCGAAAACTCGTTCTGAATGGTAAGAAAGGATTGGGAAGCTAGTAGCTTTTCGATGGCAGGAATACGTCGCAAAGCCGACAGTTGGACAGACGTCATTTCTTTTTTCACCAGCATAATTTCAAGAATATACTTGACACTACATAAAATCGTCAAGTCAAAAACTGGTATTAGACCAATTAGGAGTAATAGATCGAAATGTTTTTTATCCTACAAACGTTGCGACGTTTGCATCGCCGGTTCCAAAACCGGCATATTCGACGCGTTATGATTACCATCGGTATCGTGATAATTTGCATCGTGATTAATTCCGGTACCTTCTACTACTTTGAAAAACAAGTGCAAAACATTAGCATTTGGGATTCGTTTTGGCTCAGTTTTACTACCATCACCACAGTTGGCTATGGTGATATTTCGGCCAAGACAATTCAAGGCAGATTAGCCACCATGATCTTGCTGTATTTTATTGGATTAGCCTCCTTCCCTTATCTAGTTACTCAAGTCGTTGATTTAACCGTTGAAGGGGCTAATGAACGACGCCGCGGATTTGCGGACTTGCGAGACTCTTTAAGGGAACATATCATCGTTGTCAACTTCCCAGATGAGCTAACTGTGGATGCCATCATTGATCAACTATCATCAGATCCATTATGTGCAGACAAAGAAATCGTCATCATTGCAGATACTCTTCAAGAACTTCCATTTAACAGAGAAGCAGTTCATTTTGTTCATGGATCATCAATGCAAATAGATACACTTCTACGCGCAAATGTCGAGGAAGCTTACGTCGCTCTTGTCCTTTCGCCCACTTCGGATCGTCGATCTGCTGACGCCTTGACGGCAGCAACCGTTTCAATGATTGAACAAATTAATTCCGAGATCCGTGTAATTGCTGAATGCAGTAGTGTTGAGCACTTGACTCTTTTTGACCCACTTCGTTGTTCCGCAGTTATTCCGACGCAAAATATCGGAGCAAAGTTGCTGGCACAAGAAATCCGAGATCGAGGACTTGCACCAGCAGTATCAGAATTACTGACACAAGCAGAAGGCAGCGAACTTTACAGTGAATCAATTGAAGGAATCGTTAAACTTAGACCCATGACTGTTAACGGTCTTCAGTCTCTTCTGGTTGAACTTAAGATACAAATTGTTCTGGTTGGCATTATTCGTGACAATCAACCTTGGATCAATCCTGCTGCAGACCTCGAACTACAGGAGACAGATCGGCTAATTCTTATCAGCCACTCGCGCCAAGACTGGGAATCGATATATAACCAAGTAAAGCACGCTGTTCAAAATGATTAGAACTCTGTTTTGATTCGAAAAATCGGCTATGATATAATATGCTGAAATGGGGTTTTCAGAAGTAGACCAGTGTTTCATGCATCGAGCCATAGACCTAGCGGCCAAAGCCAGTGGGAGAACAAGCCCTAATCCAATGGTAGGAGCGGTAATCGTTAATACAGGTCAAATCGTTGGTGAGGGTTATCACAAACAAGCTGGCACACCGCATGCCGAACCGCAGGCTTTGAATCAGGCAAAAGGATTTGCTCGTGGTGCTACGATGTATGTAACACTCGAACCATGTTGCCATTGGGGACAAACGCCTCCCTGCACTGACATAATCGTTCAATCAGGAATTAGCAAGATATTTGTTGCGATCGAAGATCCCAATCCAATAGTAGCGGGTAAGGGTATAGAACAAATCCGTCAAGCGGGAATAGAGGTGGAAGTTGGTCTGTGCCACGATGAAGCATATCAGTTGAACGAAATTTTTATTAAAAACATGGTGAAGAAACAGCCGTTTGTAATACTGAAAGCGGCTACTAGCCTTGATGGAAAAATTGCGACTGTAACTGGAGACTCTCAATGGATCACCTCACCGGCAGCTCGCCAAAAGGGACATGGACTTCGGGATACGGTCGATGCTATCCTTGTTGGCATTGGTACTGTATTTCGAGATAATCCATCTTTGACCACGCGATTGCTCAATCGAGACAGTCAGGACCCGATTCGGATCATTGTTGATTCATGCTGCCGTACACCAATCAAAGCCAAAATTTTCAATCCCGAAAGTCGTGCAAAGGTTATCATTGCTACAACCGAATTTGCGCCCAGAACGAAAATGGAAGAGCTTGAATCTGCAGGTGCAGACGTACTGATTGTAGATTCCAATGATAAGCGGGTTTGTTTGACATCCTTGATGAATAGATTAATAGAACTCGGTATAACCAGTATACTTATCGAAGGAGGCAGCGAAATCCACGCTTCTGCATTAGATGCAGGTATTGTTGATAAGGTTATGTTCTTCGTTGCTCCAAAATTGATTGGCGGTCAAAGTGCCCCTGGAGTAATCGGAGGTAACGGAATCACGAATTTGTCGGAAGCAATTGATATTCACAATTGGGAATTCACAAAAATTGGTGAGGACTTTCTCATTGAAGGATATCTGAACTAAGCCTATGTTTACCGGGATTGTAGAGGAAGTTGGAATAGTTCAGCTAATTGACAGATTGCCCCAATCTGCCAGAATCGAAGTTGAGGCAAAAAGGACCTTAGCGAACAGCAAAGTCGGCGACAGCATTGCCGTTAACGGCGTTTGTCTGACGGTTACAAATCTCACTTCGGACAGGTTCAATGCGGATATCACTGCTGAAACATTACGGCTAACAAATTTGGGTGATCTCAAGGTTGGATCACCGGTAAATTTAGAGAGATCTGTTCGACTCGTTGATCGTGTTAACGGGCATCTTGTTCAAGGGCACATTGATGAAGTTGGCAAAATCATTGACTGGAAAGACGAAGGCGATTCGTCTCTTATGCGTGTGTCAATTTCACTAAAATCGATGCCATACATTGTTTATAAAGGTTCAATTACTGTTGATGGGGTGAGCTTAACAATTGCCAACTTGTTAGATGACTCTTTTGAAATATCACTAATTCCTCACACCAAAGAAGTAACAACCATGGGCCAGAAACGAGTAGAAGATCAGGTCAACATTGAAGTAGATCTTATTGGTCGCTATGTTGAACGGTTGTTGGCTTGTCAACACAAAAACTAATCAATTATTTGGTTAATGCTTGAGTACACATGCGAAAATGAGTGGATTTAACACTATTCCAGAAGCAGTTGATGCGATCCAAAACGGTGAGATTATTATCGTTGTGGATGATCCTGATCGTGAAAACGAGGGGGATCTGGTTATGGCGGCTGAAAAGGTTACATCAGAAGCCATAAATTTCATGTTAAAGCATGGTCGGGGAATGATTTGCCTGCCTGCAACGACGGCACGGTTGTCAGAGCTAAGTTTACCATTAATGGTAAATCAAAATAACGAAACTATGCGCACTGCCTTTTCAGTTACGATTGATGTTAAAGGCGTTAAAACAGGCATCTCGGCCTATGAACGTGCTATGACGATAAGAAGATTCATTGAACCAGATGCAACTGCGGCTGACTTCATGCGACCCGGTCATATATTTCCGCTTCAAGCAACCGAAGGTGGAGTTCTCAGACGTGCTGGCCATACAGAAGCCGCTGTTGATCTCGCACATTTTGCTGGCTTATATCCCGCCGGTGTTGTCTGTGAAATTTTAAATGATGATGGCACAATGGCACGCACTCCCGAACTTCTTGATTTTGCTTCTCTGCATAACCTTAAAATTGTTACTATTGCTGATTTAATTGCGTACCGACACCAAAAGGAATCACTAGTTAAGCTTGTCGCTGAAGCTGATCTGCCAACTCGAAATGGTGAGTTCAGACTTTACACCTACGAAAGCATAAACGATGCAAAAACGCATGTTGCGTTGGTTAAAGGTGAAATTCTTTCCGGTGAACCAATTTTAGTCCGAGTTCACTCACAATGCCTGACAGGTGATATTTTTGGGTCGCTACGCTGTGATTGTGGTCAACAATTAGAATACGCGATGAAAGCTATTGAGGAAGCAGGTAGCGGCGTCATACTTTACATGCGTCAGGAAGGCCGTGGGATGGGACTCGGCAATAAGATACGCGCCTACCAACTCCAGGATAGAGAGGGACTTGACACAGTCGAAGCTAACGAAAAACTTGGGTTCCCACCGGATCTCAGAGACTATGGGATAGGGGCTCAAATTTTATCTGATCTTGGCATTAGTAAGATGTATCTAATGACAAATAATCCACGCAAGATTAGTGGTCTTGATGGGTATAACCTTGAAGTTGTCGAACGCGTGCCGATTGAGGTCCCGCCTCAACAATTCAACTGTCGGTATCTTGAGACAAAACGATCGAAGCTGGGTCACCTGATTCTTCAGAAAATAGACAATTAATAGGTAAAGGGCAAGGAAACATGACAAAAATTTATGAAGGAGATCTAATTGGGAGTGGGCTAATATTTGCAATTGTTGTCAGCCGATTTAACAGTTTCGTTACTGATGGGTTGCTTGAGGGCGCGCTTGACACACTCAAACGTCATGGTGTAAATATGGATGATGTCTCTGTGTTCCGCACACCCGGCTCGTATGAAATCCCTTCCACTGCTAAACGACTCGCAGATACAGGTAAGTTCAATGCTATTATCTGTCTTGGTGCTGTAATCCGGGGAGCTACTCCCCATTTCGATTATGTTGCAGGTGAGAGTGCTTCCGGTATTGCACAAGTTTCGTATGCAACTGGCGTCCCAACAATTTTTGGGGTTATCACCACTGACACCGTTAATCAAGCAATTGAACGTGCTGGAACAAAAGCGGGCAACAAAGGATCCGAAGCGGCTGCAGCGGCAATCGAAATAACCAACTTGTATAAACAAATAGATCAGTTATGAACTACAATTCAAATCAATTGAAGGAAAGGACAAACTGTAAGAAATATCGTGATTGCTATTATTGATTATAACGCCGGAAACTTGACGAGTGTCGCCCATGCCGTAAATTTTTTGGGTTATCAATGCGAAATCACAGCAAATCCGCAAAAAATCCTAGCATCTCAGAAAGTTATTTTTCCTGGTGTTGGTGCGGCTAAGGCCACAATGGATACACTCCATGAAACAGGACTTTCCCAGATACTGATTGAGTCCTATGAATCTGGCAAACTGATGCTGGGTATTTGTATTGGCATCCAGATCTTATTTGATTATAGTGAAGAAGACGGTACAGACTGCCTAGGTGTTCTTTCTGGCCAAGTAAAGAAATTTAAACCCATACCAATGATAAAGGTTCCACAAATCGGCTGGAATCAAGTGCAGCAAATTAACGATCATTGGATCTTTAATGATGTACCAAATTCAGGATATTTCTACTTTGTCAATTCGTACTATCCGGTTCCTGAGGATTCAGAAATCATAATTGGTAGGACTCATTACGGCGTAGAGTTTTGCAGCACAATTGCGCACAAAAATTTAATTGCCACGCAATTCCATCTTGAAAAAAGCGGTCGAATTGGGCTTAAAATGCTCAACAATTTCCTGGAAAAGGATTAAAAGGCGATAAAAATTTACATTGATTGTGAGATTTGCAGGTGGGCTCAATGCGTCACCCGAAAAAAGGTTACAGTTGCTAGTACAATCCAAAGGTAACCTCGCCATATCTTGGAACTGAGTGAAACAGAAGTGAAAACGATCTGTCTTACGTTTTTGATTTTTCTAATTAATATTTTTATCTATGGTTCTGACAATCTCCAAAATTATTATGTTGCAATCCATCTATATTATGCCCTGATAGCTCTCTCAGGTCGATACGATAATCGTCCTGGGCAATTCACGATTCTTGCACTCACAACAATCATTAACTTTATTTATCTTGCTTTTGTCTACAATTGGGACCATTTTACTGTTTCGGTGATGATTTATCCTTTCATTTCTCTTTGCATTCTGCAAACAATACAAAAGTTCAAAACAAAGGAAACGGAAGTAAAAAATCAATTTCTGAGAACCGATCAAGACAACCGAGATCTTGAGAAGAGAATTCGGGATATGTCGACACTCTTCGATGTCAGTGCATCAGCAAATTCTGCCCATGATCTTGAAAGTTTTTTCCAGCAGATTATTAAGATTTTAGCAAATCGCATGGGGTTGTACCAAGCACATCTTAATATCTACGATAAAGATCAACAGAATCAATACCTTGACGCGGCATTCGGCTTAACAGAAGCAGAAATTCGAGATCGGAAGCAGATCGATGTCATTCAAGAAAAAGTATTAAAGTATGGTCGACCAATCGGTGTTCCACACAAATGGATGAGAAGAGGTGATGATAGCTTTCCATTTGCAGATTCGGTTGAGTCGAAGAACCCAATTGCTTTCTGGTGTTTACCCCTAATTGTCGATGAAAAGGTCGTTGGTACTCTGGCAATTGACAAAGGTTCTGATGAATTTTCTGCTGAAGATGAACTTCGGATTCTCACCGTTGTTGCTTCAATTACAGCCCAGCGCGTAAAAATCCAGCAGATGATTGATTCGCTCGTTCAATCAGAACGCCTAGCGACATTGGGAAAAATGGCGACGACCGTTGCTCACGAGGTACGGAATCCTCTCGGAGGAATTCGCGGTGCGGCACAACTCCTCCAACTCGAAGAGAATTTTGATGCCAACAGTCGAGATTATATTGATGTGATTTTAAAAGAAGTTGACCGCCTCAATCGTGTTATTGAGCAATTACTCACTTTTGGCAAATCTCAGGCCGTTAATTTTGAGTTGTGTGATTTGAAATCGCTTGTATTTGATGTGCTCAAAGTCTGTGACCCCGAACTCAAACAACACCAAGTTGAAGTTAAACAAAATTATCAACAATATCTGCCAAAGGTTAAAGTAAATCCAGAAGCTATAGAACAGATTTTGCTCAATCTCTTTCGGAATGCTATTGAGTCTATAGAAAACGATGGCACTTTAACTATCAACGCGACTTTTGATCTCGAAAAATCAGTCATAGAACTACGTATCGAAGATACTGGGCGTGGAATACATCCGGAAATTACCCACAAACTTTTCGATCCATTTTACACTACGAAACCAAAAGGCACAGGGCTTGGTCTTGCTATTAGCCAACAGATAATTGAAGATCACAATGGTACAATTGAAGTTGATGTAACATCGCCAAAAGGGGCGGCGTTTCTTATTACGATGCCGATTTAATGGGCTAAGTCCATTTCCAGAAAGCTAGCCAATTAACTTGACACAACCTTGTACTACATTCAACACCATAGCTAACTTGAAGTGAAGGAACTTACCGTTAGCCGCCAATATCAGTCAATCTAACAAAGTTGGTAAAATGACAGAACACAAAATTCTTATTGCCGATGACGACGAAAGCATCCGTTTCGTTCTATCGAAAGCCTTGGAAAAAGAGGGATATCTGCCGCTTCCTGCTCGTGATGGTAAAGAGACAATAAAACTACTTGAATTAGATCCAGTTAGTGCTGTCTTCCTTGATATTTTCATGCCGGATATTAACGGTTTAGATCTAATCCCTGAAATACTTGAAATCCAAAATTCTGTTTCGATTGTGGTAATTACGGCACATGGCGACACGCAAACAGCTATCGAGTCAGCAAAACAAGGGGCGTATGATTATATTACCAAACCATTCGATATCAAAGAAGTCGCGGCTACGGCAAAACGTGCCGTCAATGCTACCGAACAGGTAAAAGAGAGTCAGGACTTTTCTGATGCTGACAGTCCCAAGTCACAAGGCAGCAAAATTGTTGGCCAGAGTTTGGAAATGCGCCGTGTATACCAAATCATCGGTCGGGCCGCAACTAGCAATGAGACTGTCTTAGTTATGGGTGAAAGTGGTACAGGTAAAGAATTAGTAGCGCGTGCAATTCACCAAAACAGTAATCGTGCAGATCAAGCATTCGTGGTTTTTGACTGTAGCGCAATCCCAGCTAATCTAATCGAAAGTGCATTGTTCGGTCATGTTAAGGGCGCATTCACTGGAGCAGACTCATCCCGCCAAGGTAAATTTGAACAAAGTAACGGCGGCACGATCTTTCTGGATGAAGTTGGTGAATTGTCGGCTGACACACAAATGAAACTGTTGCGTGTTTTGCAGGAACGCGAAGTGGAACCGGTCGGAGCAAACCAGTCTCGAAAAATAGACGTCCGCGTGGTTGCAGCTACGAACCGTCAACTCCAACAGGATGTAAAAGAGAATGCTTTTCGTGAAGATCTCTATTATCGCTTGAATGTCATACCAATTCATATCCCACCTCTTCGTGACCGGAAAGAGGATATTCCTGATCTTGTAGATCTATTCACTACACAATTTGCCAATGAGTATAAACAGCTGAAGGTAGCTATATCTGATCAAACCTGCGAACTACTGATGAACCACAGTTGGCCAGGTAATGTTCGCGAACTGGAAAATATCATAAAACAGGGACTGGTTATGTGTTCAGGTACTGCACTATTACCAGAACACTGTCCTCAACTACTAGGTGAGCAGTTTAAATTTACGACGCCGGTTGAATCAGACCAGGAGATTCACGTACGCCGAATAATCAAAAGCAAAGTGGAGAGTTACTTAGATTCAGGAGTGGATGACAGATCCCTTTATCAACACATACGAGAAACGATGGAAAAGCCGCTTTTTGAAATCGTGTTGATAAAAGCAGGAGGAAATCGTAGCAAAGCAGCGGAGATCCTCGGTATTAACAGAAACACGTTACATGTTAAAATTGAGGAATATGGGATTGAGGTCTAAAAGAATTTATGGATATAGGTAAAATCATTGGCACGGTTGTTACAACGGTAAAAGATCCCAATCTAGTGGGGCTACGGCTTTTTGTTGTGCAGCGGATATTACAAAATCATGAACCAGTTGGATCTCCCATTGTTGCCGTTGACATTGAGGGTATTGCTGGTATCGATGATATAGTATACGTCGTTAGTGGTGGTGATGCTGCTTTTGCCCATGCGGATCGAGAAATCCCTACTGATATAGCAATTGTCGGGCTTGTTGACTCCATTACCATGACACCGGAGACAAATGAATAGCAATGTACCTAGCGAAAGTAATTGGGAAAGTCGTATCAGTCGTTAAACATTCGGCTTACGACGCACGAACTCTACTGCTTGTTCAGCCTATTAGTTTACAAGGTAAGGTGGTGAGAACCCCAACAATTGCAGTTGACTACGTTGGTGCTGGAGAAGGAGATACTGTCTTGGTCGGTTCTGCTCCAGGAGTAGCACAAGAGGTTTTCGACATTGAAAGAGCTCCAATTCGAGAATTGATTGTGGGCGTTGTTGATCGATTTGATGTTACCTATCCTGAAGTCTAGGGGAAGATAGCCATGCTTATTCCTTTGCGAAGTGTTTTGCCTTCAGCCCAAAGTTCTAAACGCCCCTTAGTGGTCCACTTCCTCATCAGCCTAAATCTCATTGTGTTTACTTATCAGATTCTCTTTATAATCGATGGCATTGATTTAATTCCAATATATAGTGTTATCCCATCTGAACTCTTTCCATCTTTTTTCAGCCATAGTCGAGATTTTATATGTTCACTTTTTTTACATGACGTTCGTTGGAAGATGGGATTTCTACATTTAATCACCAATATGCTGTATCTCGCTGTCTTTGGACCAATCCTTGAATATCATATTGGGCGAATCCGGTTCCTCCTTTTTTATTTCGCTTGTGGTATCTTGGCAACGTTTATTTACTCTGTTTTTCATCATCAATCGGATGTTCCCGTTATTGGTGCGAGTGCTGCTATCGCTGGCGTGATGGGAGCCCATTTAGTCATTTTCCCCCAAGCGCGTGTTCGAAGCCTTCTCCTAATTTACGTTGTCTCACTACGAACAACTGTTGTTCTTCTACCATGGATTGGGACCCAAATCTTTTATGCTTACATCTCACCGCAAGGAACACCCATCGCTTGGGTAGCACACATTGCCGGGTTTTTCCTGGGAATGATATTCGTACGAGACTATGGTAGAATTGAGGATGTCCAACCCAAAAATCAGTGGGTGGAGCCGTCACTGGTCGACGCAGCTTATAAAAAGCCCCCAATTCACTTAGCAGTTCGCAACACAGAGGTCTGAATATGAATGTATCACAAAGAATATCTGCTATCTGCATGATCCTATTTTGCATCAGCTTATTCGGTTGTTTGTCAACCAGCATGCTATCAACGCAGTGGAGTGAAAATCTGGCATTAGCATCTAACGAAACAGAAGCCTCTGATCCCGCTGTTAACGATGGCAAACTAGGGACTATTGCGGTTGTTGATCCTGCAAACCACAGGGTGTTTGGGCTCAAATTTCCCCAGATTTATAAAGTACGGAAAGTTATTGTCTACAACGTCAACCTTTTCCGTTTCGACCTTGATTATTGGGATCTCGAAAATCAGGAATGGAAACAAGCGCATACAGTTCTACAACGCCGCAATCTTGACGGCAGGCGAGTTCAGCCGAAATATGTGATTGATCGATTAAATTTTCAAACCAATATGCTGCGTCTTAAAGTACGACGAACAGTAGACGATCGAGTTATTTCAAAAACCGATCCAGACCCGAATGATAAGATTGTCAATAAGATCCGGAAGAATTTTTATGGCCGCCTAGTTACTTACTTCCGAGTATTACAGCCATCCTATGCCAGCCTGCGTGAAATTGAAGTCTACACTCTTGCTAAACGGCAGTAAAGTGAGATGTTCCCGAGAACACTCACTTGAATTTTACTCTTTTCTGTTCTAATTTCACGATTTTCAGTTAGTAGCCTAACATCAAATTTTAATTCGGCTCCCAGAAGTGCGAATTGGATTTCATTTTGCGTATACGATAAACGACGTGATCGAAAAAACAGGAAAATTGGCAAACCTTGAGGTAAGTGATCCGGTGACGAACGAAGAAATTAGTCAGGTTTTTAAGAATATCAGTAATCTTTTACAGATTAAAGGTGAAAGCTCTTACCGCCAACGAAGCTACGAGCGCGCAGCAACTCTGATTGAAGAACTTCCTCAATCCATAGCACAATTGGCTGTTGAAGGTAATTTGAGGACAATTCCCGGCATCGGTCAGGCAATCGAGTCAAAAACAGTTGAAATCTTGGAAACTGGCACCTGTGAATTTTATGAAGGACTGAAGCGTGAGATTGGTGAGGATGCGCTTAGTCTACTTCAGGTACGTGGTATTGGAGTAAAGAGCGCAGCACGTTTGTACCATGATGCTGGCATAAAAACCCTTGTTGACTTACGTCGTGCAGTTAATGAGGGGTTACTGAAGAATGTCAGTGGTTTCGGGCAAAAGACGATTCAAACGATTAATCACAGTCTTCAGCATATTGAGTCGTTTGAAGGCAAGCGTCTCCTAGGTCAAGTACTTCCAATCGCAGACGAGATTGTTGAGGCCTTGAAGGAGTGTGGTCTAGTAAAACAAATCGATTTCACTGGTGATCTTCGTCGGTATGAGGAGGTCCTCCAAAGTCTCGAGTTAGTAATTATGTGTGACGATCTGTCGGTTCTGCTGCCAGTTTTATCTCCCTTGGATCAAATTGAGGCACTTGAAATCAAAGATTCGTGTGTGCTGATGGAGATTCCCGATGGATTCCCTGTGGAGATCCATAACGCAACTCCAGATACATATGGCCAATTATTATTCTCAACAACCGCTGCGCCTGAGCATCTTCAAAGTATTCACGATCTTGCCAGTGACAGGGGGCTCTCCAAGGAAGAGTGGATGTACGGTAAGACAGAAACTGAAATTTACGCCCAACTTGATTTACCGTATATTGTCCCTGAGTTGCGAAAATCAAAGGAAATTATTGATCTTGCACTCACAGATGAAATTCCTGAACTTATTGAATTGAGCGACGTTCGGTCCGATCTTCACATGCATACAAGTTGGAGTGATGGCCTCAACACGGTCGGGGAAATGGCTAAGATTGCCCTTGAAATTGGATATAATTTTATTGCTATTACCGATCACTCACAGTCATCCAGAATAGCTAATGGTCTTGATTCAACTCGGTTGTTTGCCCAGATCGAACAGATCCGTGATTTAAACGAACGCATTGACGGATTGGAGATTCTGGCAGGTTTGGAGGTTGATATCTTAAAAGATGGTCGGCTCGATTTCAGTGATCAGGTTTTGTCCAAACTCGACGTTGTTGTGGCAAGTGTGCACAGCAATTTTGAAATGAATGAGGCAGACATGACCAAACGGTTGGTCCGAGCGATAGAGAATCCATTTGTGGATGTTCTTGGTCATCCAACTGGACGTCTTTTGATGCGAAGGCCGGGATATGCAATCAACTCATCAGCGGTTATTGATGCCGCAGTTGACAATGGAGTAGCATTAGAAATCAACGCCTCACCAAGTCGCCTTGATCTTGAACCGGATATCGTTAAAAATGCTAGGGAAAAGGGAGCTATGATCTCCATTAATACCGATGCTCACGCGGCAAAAGATCTTGATCGCATGTGGTTGGGCATTAATGTGGCACGACGCGGTTGGTTGGAAAAAAAGAATGTGATCAATACTTTTACAAGAGATGAATTTCAAGAATGGAAGCAGGGATAAAAGATGAAACAAGTTGTCATTATCGGTGGAGGTTTGGCTGGAAGCGAAGCCGCTTGGCAAATAGCGGAACGAGATGTCAACGTGAGACTTTACGAAATGAGACCGACAGTCGAAACGGGGGCGCATGTTACTGCCGATTTGGGTGAACTGGTCTGCTCAAATTCGCTTGGATCAAACCTGCCCGACCGTGCCTCTGGTGTACTGAAAACGGAGCTAAGACAACTTGGATCGCTATTGATGGAATGTGCCGATCAAACAGCAGTGCCTGCCGGCGGAGCACTAGCTGTCGACCGGCAGGCTTTTTCACAACTCATTACTAAGCGAATTAAGGAACACCCAAAAATTGAAGTTATACACCAAGAAATCACCGAAATCCCAATAGGACCAACAATCATAGCATCTGGTCCGTTAACATCAATGAATCTGGCGAATTCGATTACAGCCGTGAGTGGTGAAGAACATCTCTACTTCTTTGATGCCATTTCGCCAATAGTGGGTTTTGAATCAATTAATATGGATGTTGCTTTTTTTGGATCCCGGTATGGTAAAGGCGAATTTGAAGAAGGTGATTATATCAATTGTCCGCTTAATCGTGATCAATATGAAGAGTTTGTTAATAATGTCAAGGACGCCGAACGTATCGAACTACATTCGTTTGAGTCTGCTATTGAATCAGGAGTTAAAGCTGGGGCACACAAATTTTTCGAAGGATGCCTGCCAGTAGAAATTATCGCTCAGCGAGGACGCGACACTCTGGCTTATGGACCGATGCGACCTGTTGGATTAATAGATCCTAAAACAAACCGTCGTGCATATGCCGTTGTGCAGTTGCGGAGAGATAATATTGCCGGAACACTTTACAATATGGTTGGATTTCAGACGAATCTAAAATTTCCTGAGCAGAAACGTGTGTTTCAATCGGTTCCAGGCTTGGCAAATGCAGAATTTGCGAGGTATGGTCAAATGCATCGTAACACATTTATCTCGGCACCCAAATTGCTGAAACCCACCATGCAATTTCGTCGTCGTGAGGATCTTTTTTTTGCTGGTCAGATTACGGGCGTCGAAGGCTACGTTGGAAATTTTGCTACTGGATTACTAGCTGGTTGGAACTTAGTACGACTGTTAAATGGAAAAGAATTAATTACTCTACCAAGAACAACAATTCTGGGTTCGCTTTGCCACTACGTTACACACGCAAGTTTAGCGGATTTTCAGCCAATGAAGGCTAATTTTGGCCTGCTACCTCCATTAGAATTAGAATCAGGGAAGAAAATGCGCAAACGAGTTCGGGCAAAAGCTTACGCTGAACGCGCGATAATCGATCTTGAAACCTATTTGTCAGGCATATAAATTAGATATGTCTTGACATCAATACTACATTTTCACATAATTCTGTGCTATCTGTTAAATTAAGCATTTTTTGATGTTGGGAGTTATTATATGAGCATAGAATTAGGTTTTGGTGTTGTTGGTCTGGGAATGGGAATGAACCGAGCAAATCAAATTGCTAATACAGACGGGGCAAAACTGGTTGCGGTGGCCGATCTCGATGAAGACAGATGTAATAATGCAGCCGAGAAATTTGGATGTGATACTTACACAGAAGCAAATGAGATGTTTGATCGGGACGATATTGATGTTGGAATGATCATGTTGCCAAGTGGATTACATGCCAAGATCGGAATAGAAGCGGCCAATCGTGGAACACATGTTATCACCACTAAACCAATGGATGTAAGTATTGAGAATTGTGATGCTTTAATCGATGCTTGCGAGAAAAATGAGGTTAAGCTGCTGGTTGATTTTCAGGAACGTTACGGTGAACATAACCGACGAATACAACACGCTGTCCAAAACGAGGTAATTGGCAAGCCAATCCACTGTGAGTTACGCATGAAATGGTTCCGTGCTGACAGCTATTATGTTGGCTGGCATGGTACATGGGAATTTGACGGTGGCGGATCCATTATGAATCAGGGTGTGCACTACGTTGACTTGATGCTATGGTTTATGGGAGACGTTGATAAGGTGATTGGTGCCCACTTCGGTGTGTACTCTCATGAAAATTGTGAAACAGAAGACTTGGCCACTGCTATCTTGCAATTCAAGAATGGTGCGATTGGAACTGTATACACGACAACTACTTTTCCAAGCAATAATGTTTCAATGATTCAGATACATGGCACAAAAGGGGTTGTGGGACTTGGACCAAACATTTGGGATTTCAAAGAAGACGAACCAGAAATTGAATTGCCCCATTATCCAAAGAACACGATTGAAGATGCAATTCAGGTTATCAATAATGGTAAGCAAGCTGCTGTGGATGGGTATGAAGGAAAGAGATCTATTGAACTGAATATGGCGATCTATGAATCTGCCCGAACTGGTAAAGCTGTTCAGTTATAAATGTTTCAGTAATACGATTGGTTTGAAGTCTTATTGATTTATATCTAGCATCTGAAAGATGGCGTGATGGTAAAAATAGGTGATATCAAGATCTCAGAGTTCCCTCTTTTATTAGCTCCAATGGAGGACGTGAGTGATCCCCCATTTCGTATTGCCTGCAAGGAAAATGGTGCGGATTTAATGTTTACCGAATTCATTTCCTCGGAAGGTTTGATCCGTCATGCAGCTAAGAGTGTTGCTAAACTTGATATTTTCGAATATGAACATCCTATAGGAATCCAAATCTTCGGTAATGAAATAGAATCGATGCGCCAAGCAACAGAAATTGCTGAACAGGCTAGACCCGATATTATTGACATTAACTATGGGTGCCCTGTGAAGAAAGTTGCATCCAAAGGTGCTGGTGCCGGGATTCTCAAAGATATTCCAAAGATGGTAAAGATGACCGCTGAGATTGTGAAAGCGACGCGCCTTCCTGTAACTGTAAAAACCAGGCTGGGCTGGGACCGAAATACCATGTATGTTATCGAAGTTGCTGAGCGTCTACAAGGTGTCGGTATCAAAGCCATATCGATTCACGGTCGAACACGAAAGCAAATGTACAAAGGTTCGGCTGAATGGGAATTGATCGGTAAAATTAAGGATAATCCTCGCATGACAATTCCTGTTTTTGGTAATGGTGATGTTGATAGCCCGCAAAAGGCTGATGAGATGCGCCGAAAGTATGGTGTTGACGGAATTATGATTGGTCGTGCCAGTATTGGTTATCCTTGGATTTTTAACGAGATTAAAGATTATTTGTCGACTGGGAAACTACGGTCTACTCCCTCAGTCGAAGAACGTATTCGGGTGCTGATGCGCCATCTTGATTTTTCAATTAAATGGAAAGGAAACAGGTTAGGAATATTAGAAATGCGTCGTCATTACAAAAATTATTTTAAAAGTATTCCGCACATGAAAGAATTTCGCATCAGATTGCAGACTTGCGATCATGTTGAAGGAATACATCAAATTATTGAGGAAATCAGAAATCACGTTCACCAAGTTGG